>NZ_VKHS01000549.1 GCF_014141525.1 Streptomyces calidiresistens | reverse complement strand
GGACGGGAGTCGGGGCGGGGCACGAAGACGGGGGCCTCGTCCTGGTAGAACATCTCGATGTCGGCCTCCTCGCCGCCGACGATCAGGGTGTCCCAGGCCCCGCTCTCCCGCAGGGTGCGCAGCGTCCCCGGCTCCAGGGCGGAGAGGTGGGCCCGCAGGCTGCCGTCCGTCGGCAGCCCCGGCAGGCGGGGCGCCAGCCGCTCGCGGATGGCGGCCATGCGCCCGACCAGCGCGTCCAGGTCGGAGTCGGGGGTCGTCGGGGTGTCGCCGGGCTCCATGCTGCGGGCCACGATGTCCTTGATGGCGCGGGTGACGCCCTGCTCGTCGGTGGCCACCATGGCGTTCCAGGCACGGGACTTGTGCCGGTACTGGAGCATCGACATCGCCGCCTCGTGGCGGATGAAGTCGGCGTCGCGCAGCGGCCGGCCGCGCCACACGCGGGCGAGCGAGCGGGCGAGCGACGTGGCCGAGGCGAGGCCGCTGTTGAGGCCCCGGCCGGGCCAGAAGTGGATGGCGTTCGCCGCGTCGCCCAGCAGGAAGCCGAAGGTGCCGGGCGTGGTGGCGGTGGGGCGGGCGAGCTGGGCCGTGAAGCGGGGGCGCTGCACCATGTCCAGGCGGAACGAGGTGACGGCGGACAGGTCGTCCTCGGGCACGCCGAACAGCTTCAGGCCCTCCAGGATGCGCTTCCACAGCGGCGAACCGCGCAGCAGCGCCGGCAGGAAGAGGGTGCCGTGGGTGGGGCAGACGAACTCGTTGAACTCGCCCCGGGCCATGACGCAGGGGCGGGTGGCGATGCACTCCTCGAAGACCTTGCGCACGGGGTCGATGCCGACCACGTCCTCGGCCTCCTCGCGGGTGAGCCGCATGTTCAGGAAGCCCTCGCCGCGCAGCGAGTTGAGCAGGAACCGGTTCTGGGAGACGGTCAGCAGGACGCTCATCGGATCCGGCAGCGAGGACTTCACGCGCAGGCCCAGCACGATGTCCCGGATGTGTTCGCCGTCGAGGGAGTAGATGGAGGCGTCGGCGGCGCCGAAGCGGTCGGCGTAGTACTCGCGGGTGCGCGAGCGGCCTCCCTCGGCGATGACCAGGGCGTGCTCCCGGACGGTCCGGTCCCGCTGCTCCTCGGGGTCGAAGAGTCGGGGGGCCAGTTCGATGGCCGGCCGGCGGTTGGCGAGGTCCAGCAGTCGGTCCTCGATGCGGGCGATGCGGATGTTGCGCGGCGGGCGGCCGTCCACGGAGTCCGGTCCGACGGGCCACATCTCCGAGAAGTGCGCGGGGTCGTCGAACAGCGCGGAGCGGACCTCCTCGGACAGCGCCAGGTACTGGCGGCTCTGGATGGTCACGACCTGTTGGCGCCGGACGTTGCCGTGCCGCTGGTCCTTCCATACGACGGCCGAGCCCTCCCTGCGCCACCGGGCGTCGTACACGGTGATCCGCACGCGGCCCGCGAGTTGCTCCTCCAGGGCCAGGGCGAAGGCGAGGCCGACCGGGCCGCCGCCGGAGACGGTGACGCGCAGGGTGCCGGGGTCGGCGGCCCGCTCCAGGTGGGGGAGCTTGAGCTGGGAGAGGTTGACGACCGTCTCCATCGCGTCCTGCGCCTCGTAGACGAAGGTCTCGTCACCGATGCGGATGCGGTCGTTGGGGCGCAGCACGTGGCGGGTGACGCGCTCGTCGTTGACGTAGGTGCCGTTGCGGCTGTCGCGGTCGTACAGGACGAACCCGGCGTCCTCCCGGACGATCTCCGCGTGCAGGCGCGAGGCGTTGGGGCTCACGATCACCACGCCGTTGTCGCTCTTGCGGCCGAATGTCAGCGGAGCGTCGCCCAGGATGACGCTCTGACCGGTGAAGGGACCTGTGCGTCCCACGATGACCGACGGCACGTGTGTACTCCTTCTGGATGGGGCTCGGATGGGGTGACGAGCCACCTGCCGGCGGCCCGAGCGGGGTTCACGCGGTGGGTTCGCCCCCGGCGGAGCGGGGACGACGGGTGGGCGGGGCGGCGTGCTACCCCGTCGAGTTCTCCGGCGTCTCCGGTTCGGTGTGCCATCCGGTCGTCGTCCCGTCGCAGGTCACCGAGAACGGCACGGTGTTGGAGACCGTCCCGTCGGGACCCTTGACCTCCACGCCGATCTCGTCGGCGAGGGTGCCCTTCCGCGAGTACGTCGTCAGGCGCACGACGTCCCGGCCCGTGCGGTCGCCGTCGGCGGGGAAGGCGAGGACGCGCCACTCGGGATCGACGACCGAGCCGTCCCGGGAGACCCAGCGGTAGGTGAGTTCGGCGGGGGCCCGGTCCACCGCGAAGGTCGCCGTGAAGGTGGGCGCCGCGTCGGCCGGCGGCGGGCAGAGACCCGCGTAACCGGTGTCCTCGCCCGTCACCGTCACGCGCACCACCTGTCCGGCGGGGGCGCCCCGTTCGCCGTCGTCGGCGGCGTCCCGGGTGTAGCCGTCCCCGGCGGGGGCGTGGTCGCCGGGCTCCCCGCCGGGGACGGCAGGCGCATACGACCCGGTCGGTTCTTCCGCAGCGGACACCTCGCGAAGGCCACCGAGGAGGACCGCCGGATCCTGGACTCCCTGGGCCTGCACACGATCTTCGACTTCCGCAACGCCGCCGACCAGGCGCTGGAGGGTGCGGACGTGGAACTGCGGGGGGTGCGCAACGTCAACCTGCCGCTCACCGACCCCGCCGACGGCGCCGACTTCTGGCGGATGGTGCGCCACGGTCAGCTGGCGCAGTTGCGCGCCGAGTTGGAGGACGGCCGGGCGGCGGGCCGGATGGTGGCGTCCTATCGCATGATGATCCGCGAACGGCGCGACGAGCACGGCCGGGTGCTGCGCTCGCTCGCCGCAGGCAGCGTCCCGGTGCTCATGCACTGCGCGGCGGGCAAGGACCGGGCCGGCCTGACCGTCGCGATCACCCTGCTCGCCCTGGGCGTGGAGCGGGAGGCGATCATCGCGGACTACCTGAAGTCCAACATCGGGGTCAACCGGTACCGGGTGACCCGGGGCAGGAACGCCGAGGGCGGGTTGTCGGACGAGGTCATGGAACTGCTGGCGCCGCTCTTCGACGCCCGGCACGAGTACCTGCAGGCGGCCTTCGACCAGATCGTCCTCGACTGGGGCGACACCGAGACCTACCTGCGCGACGGGCTGGGTGTCGATCCGGAGCACCGCGAGCGCCTGCGCGACTCCTTCCTGCACTGACCGGCCGACCGCTCGACCGCCCGGCCGCGGTGCCGCGCCCCGGGAGGGGACGGCACCGCAGGCGGACGACGGCTCAGCGCTCGCGGATCACCACGAAGTCGGCCAGCGCCCGGAACCGCTCCCGCACCCGATCCGGCATCGACAGATCCTCGATCGCGGCCAGCGCCGCGGTGTGCCGACGCCGCGCCTCGGCCTCGGTCCACCCCCGTCCCCCGGCCTCCTCGATCAGCGCGGCCCGCTCGGCGAACTCCGCCTCGTCGAAGTCCTGGAACTCGGCCGGGGGCTTCTTCGCGTCGGCCGTCAACAGCGCGGTCAGGCGTCGGGCCGCGGCGTTGTCCGCCGCCACCGCCGCCACCACCGGCAGGGACTTCTTGCGCCGGCGCAGGTCGCTCCAGGTCCGCTTGCCCGTGGAACGCGGGTCACCCCAGATGCCGAGCAGGTCGTCCACCGCCTGGAAGGCCAGCCCCAGATCGTGGCCGTAGGCCTCCAGCGCGTCGGCGGTGCGGTCGTCGGCACCGCCCAGGACGGCACCGATGGAGGCGGCGCAGGCCAGCAGTGCGCCGGTCTTGTCGCCCTCCATCCGCAGGCACTCCTCGACCCCGAC
>NZ_VKHS01000548.1 GCF_014141525.1 Streptomyces calidiresistens | reverse complement strand
CACCAACCCGCCGCCCACCAACCCCCCGAGCGGGACCAACCTCAGTCTCGCCTCCAACGCCGACGCCGACGGCTCGAGCAAGGCCTCCGGGACGAGTTACGGCAACGTGCGGGACAACAGCATGAGCACCCACTGGTCCCCCTCCGGTTCGACCGGAGCCGTCTCCATCAAGTGGGGCTCGGCCACCGCCGTGTCCCGCATCAACATCCGTGAGGCGGCCGGCTCGGAGGGCAACATCAGGTCCTGGCGGGTGATCAACCACGACACCGGAGCCGTCCTGACCTCGGGCAACGGTGCGGGGGTCATCAGCTTCCCCCGGACCTCGCTGCGCAAGATCACCTTCGAGATCACCGCGTCGAACGGCACCCCGCGGATCGCCGAGTACGAGACCTACGCCGACTGACGGCGTCCCGCTCCGGCTCTCCGCCCCGTCCCACCGTCGCCCGGCGTTCCCCGAACGCCGGGCGACGGCCTTTCCGGGACCGTGGTCCGCGGGGCGGTCAGTAGGGGCGTGCCCGGTCACGGTGTCCCTCGGCGAGGCGGTCGGCGTACTCCTCGGGGAAGGCGATGGTCCCGGGGTCGCCGTCCGAGGTGTAGCGGTCGATGGTGCCGTCCCCCAGGCGGTCCAGCCAGCGGGAGGATCCGTGTTCGGCGTCCTCGGCGTCGGGGCCGGCCGAGCGGATCCGGGGGATGGCCCCGGCGTCGAAGGAGTCGGCGAAGGGGGACGGCGCCGGGTTGGCGCCCACCAGGTAGACACCGTCGTGCCGATAGGTGTGGCCGTCGCTCTCCCCCTCCACGGCGAGCGCGGCGTTCGACGGCATCACCCCGAAGGGCAGGGCGAGCGAGGTGACCTCGGTGCCCGGGACCAGTTCGGCGATCGCCGCGGCGTTGCCCGCGAGTTCCCGCTGCACCTCCCCGTCCGACAGCTGTCCGAGGTTGGGATGACCGAGGGTGTGGTTGCCGATCTCGAAGCCGTGCTCCGTGAGCCATCCGAGGGCTTCCGGGGCGCCGGTCGCGGAGAAGGGGTTGTCGTTGACGAAGAAGGTGGCCGTGGGCCGGAACCCGGGGTGGCGTTCCGCGACCTCCAGCAGGATGCCGACGGCGCTGTCCGGGGTCGGCTCCCCGTCCCCGTCGAGGGCGAACTGGCTGTTGGTGGAGTCGTCGAAGGTGAGGACGACCGGATGGGTGCCGGCCGGGATGTCGATCTCGCCCCGGCTGTACTCCCCGGCGGTCACCGGAACGTAGTTCTCCTCGGCGAGCCGGTCGAGTTCCGCACGGAAGTCCTCGGGGGTGCGGTCGTACACGCCGGCCGGTTCCTCCACCAGTTGGTGGTACATGAGGACGGGGACCGTGCCCAGCTCGTTGGCCTCCACGGCGGCCGGGTCGACCGCCCCGGTCCCCGATCCGGTCTCGGCATCGGCCCCGGACCCGGGGACGGTTCCGGCGTCGGGGGACGTCTCGGCCCCCGGCGCCCCCTCCGGGGTCGGCGGGTCCCCGCCGGCCGCTCCGTCGGCTCCGCCCCCGCCGGTGGAGCAGGCGGCGGCCAGGACGACCGCCGCGAGCGCGGCGGGGGTTCCGGCACGACGCCGAGCCGGACGATGGGCGGGACGGCGGGCGCGGGCGACCACGGCTCCGAGGGACGTGCCGGGGTGATCGGAACGGGCACTCATGAAGGGCTTCCCGCCCTCCTCTCACGGCTCTCGCGCGGCGGACTGCGTTTCCCGGCGGCCACGCTACCGTCCGGTACCGCGATTCCCGGGACCGTCCCCCCGGCGCGTCCCCGGCAGGGTCCGGGCGGGATCAGGGGTTGTCCCAGGCGGCGGGATCGTCGGCGAGATCGGCCACGCCGCTCGGCAGTGCGTCCGAGGCGATGTCCTCCAGCGAGACGCCCTCGAGGATCTCGCGGACGTTGGCCCGCAGGGCGATCCACAGCGGGAGCAGGGTTCGGGCGGGCCCGTCGTAGGAGAGTTCCGGGGGGCGCACGCCGCGCACCGAGACCAGGGGCCCGTCCACGGTGCGGATGATGTCGGCGACGGTGATCGCGCCGGCGGCCCGGGCCAGGCGGTACCCGCCGTTGCCGCCGCGTTGGCTGGTGACCAGGCCGCCCCGGCGCATGTCGTTGAGGATGCCCTCCAGGAACTTGTGCGGGATGTCCTGGGCCTCGGCAATGGCCTCGGCCTTGATCGGCGCGTCCTGGCGGGCCGCCGCGAGGTGCAGCGCGGCCCGCACCGCGTAGTCCACCCGGGCGGAGATTCGCATGGGGGAAGTATCCCGCACGGTGCTCTCCCGCACCGGGGCGGGCACGGCGGGCCTCAGCCGGGGGCGAGGGGCGCACCCCGGGAGGGGTAGAGGAAATGACTGCCGATGTCCCGGAATCGGCGGGCGGTGGAGCCCCGTCCGAGCAGCACCCGGGCGTTGCGCCAGTGGCGGTCGAGTCCCGGTGGGTCGGCGAGTTCCGTGACCCGGGCCGTGATGCGCGGCACCGCCTCGGCGACGACCGCCTCGGTGGTCGCCACGAGTACGGCGACCTCCGCGCGGTCCGCCGCGGTCAGCCGTTGTCCGCGACGGAGGGCGGCACCCATCGCGGTGCCGGCCCGATCGGCGACCGTCGAGGCGGCGTACAGGGAGGTCGCGAGTTCGCCCCAGGTGTGCAGGAGGTCGGCCTCGGCGGTGGGTTCACCGACGGGATCGTCGTCGAGGGGGTCCGGGAGGTGGATCCGGTGCCCGGCCAGGATCGCGTCCCGGGCCTCGGCGAGGGCCGCCTCGGCGGTGCCCAGGGCCACCTGGACCAACATCAGCGCCGTGGCGAGCGGGGCGAGGGCGGTGAACGGCGCCCGGCGGTACCCGTCCCCCTCCACCACGCCCAGCAGGGCCTCCGGGCCGAGCGGGACGTCCTGGAAATCGACCAGGCCGGCGCCTCCGGCCCGCTGCCCGGTTCGTTCGTGGTCCGGGATCGGTTCGGTCTCCACTCCCTCGGCGTCGGGATCGACCAGCACGACCCGGATGTCGCCGGTCGCCGAGCAGACCGCCCCGAGAACCAGTCGGTCCGCCACCGGGACGCCGGTGGCGAGGCGACGGCGACCGTTGAGGACGTACCCTCCCCGGACCGGCGTGATGGTGAGGGAGCCGTGGCGCAGGCGGGCCGCCTCGGTGACGGGGCCGGCTCCGAGGTCACCGGCCAGCAGCCATGTCCGGTGCCCGGTACGGCCGCCGGACGAAAAGTTGCGTTCCGGGGATCCGAGGAAGTGCCCCGTGCGGGACAACACGTGGTGCCTGGCGAGCAGTTCGGCGACCGAACTGTCGGCCGCGGCGATCGTGCGCACCACCGCGCAGGCGTCCTCCCAGGATGTGGCCCGCTCGGCTCCCGGAGGGACGGTGAGCGCCGCGAGGAGGCCGGATTCGCGCAGTCGGCTCGTCTCGTCGAAGGGCGGGGCGCCGGCCCGATCCCTCTCGACGGCGTCCACCGCGAGGTCGTCGGCGAGGTCACGGACCACCCGCCCCTCCGCTCCGAGCCCCGGGGGCGGAGGGTGGAGCACATCGGTCGTCACGAGAGGTCCTCGCCACTGCGGGGGCCCCACCGAACGGGGCGGGGGTCCCCGGGAGGGACGGGCCCGATCACCGCCGCGTGCTGTGTTCCGTCCACGACACCCACTTTCCCGATCTTCCCTATGAGATTGGTGGGAATAGTGCCCCGGGAGACCCGACCGGAACAAGGGGCGATCGACAGGTGGACACCGGAGTGGACGGGTGACCGTTTTCCGGCGTCACCACCGGTCCACATGTCGGCATGTGGACGGCCCACCCCACCCC
>NZ_VKHS01000547.1 GCF_014141525.1 Streptomyces calidiresistens | reverse complement strand
GGGTGGCGGCCGGTGACGCTGCTAGGATGCCCCGTGACGCCGAGCGCTCCCGACGCGGGGGCGACGAGGCCTCGCGGGTGTAGCTCAATGGTAGAGCCCTGGTCTTCCAAACCAGCTACGCGGGTTCGATTCCCGTCACCCGCTCGTCGGCCCGGTCCCGGGTTCCCGGGGCCGGGCTCCTGCGTTTCGCCCCCCTCGTTCCCCTGGTTTCTCCTCGTTCCCCTGGTTTCCCCTGGTTTCCCCTCGTTTCCCTCGTTCCCCCGTCTTCTCGCCGGCACCGCCCTCGCGTCCGGGTGTCCGACCCCGGGCCGCGTCGGGGGACGCGGAAGTGCCCCTCGCCGCCGGGTTCGCCGGGGCAGGGGGGAGCGGGGTCGGGACGGCGTCGGCCCGACCCCCGGGTTCGACGGGTCACCTGCCGCCGCTGTTGATGCTGCTGTCGACCGAGCCGATCGAGTTGCTGACCGACTCCAGGAACTCCCGTATCGGGTCCGCCGCACCGGTGGACGCGAGGGAGAACCCGAAGAGGATGGCGATGATCGCGGGCCCCCACTTCATCGAGCCCCCGCGGATCATCACCACGAGGACGATGCCCAGCAGGAGCACCAGCGAGAACGAGATAATCACAAGATCACACCCTCGGACGTAACACCGCGTGCGGACACCGCCGCCTGGCCGTGCCCCCGGGGTCCTTCCCTATCCGACACCCCCGCAAGCACGGGACCATCGTGCCGGCACCCGCGCCCCGATGAAGGGGTCCTGACGGCCCGTCCGCCGACGGCGGACGGGGACCGGCCGCGGCGGGTCCCCTCCGCCGGGGGAGGCGATCCCCCTCCGCCGGGGTGGGCGGCACCCCCGCGACCCCGTCGTCCCGGGCCGGCCCCACCGGGCCCGGCTCCGAAGAACTCCCGTTCCCGTGAAAAGAGTTGATGCTCCGTCAATTCGAGAGCGGGGGGCGAACCCCGGAAACGTTCACCCCACCGACGGGGGCACCCGCCGCCGGACACCCGACCCGCGTCCGATCCCCCCGGAACACCCGTCGTTCCTCCCCATTCGCCGCGACCGCGACCGGGCCCCGCGGCCCCGCGGCCCCGCGGGGAGGTTCCCGGGTGAAGAAGTGTCGACCGGCCCGCGGACCACCCCTCGAACGCCCTCCCGACGCCCGGGGGCGGGCGTGACGCCGCGTCGGGGAAGGGACGCGACATCGGCGGGGCGCGGGGTCCGGGGAATGTTGCGGACTCGTTATCCGGATTCCCGGGGGTTCCGCCGACGGACGCCCCGGGAGGACCGAAACGTCGGGGGATCCCCCGGAACGGGTCCCTCCCCCGCCTCCCCGCTCATCCGATATCGACCCCGTGGCCCCGCAGATAGGCGATCGGATCGACATCCGTGCCGTACCCGGCGCCCTCCCGGACCTCGAAGTGCAGGTGGGGGCCGGTGGAGCGGCCGGTGTTGCCGGACAGGCCGACGGTCGCACCGCCGTCGACCCGGTCGCCCGGTCGCGTGTCGAGTCGCGAGAGATGGGCGTAGAGGGTGTGGTGACCGTCCACCATCTCCACCCCGACGACCTGTCCGTAGGAGCCCGACTCCTCGGCCAGAACCACCGTCCCGGGCCCCACGGAGACCACCGGCACGCCTTCCGGCACCGCGAAGTCCACCCCCGTGTGGTACCCCGCCTCCCACTCCCCCGGCGTGCCGTAGTCGGCGGAGACCGGATACCCCTCCACCGGTGCCGTCCACCGCCCACCCGTCCCGCCACCAGCCGGGCGGTGGGGAGCGGCGGCGCCCGGGAGCCATGTGGGGAAGGGACCCGCGCCCGGGACGGTGAAGGGGTCGAACCGGGGGACCCGCGCGAAGCGATCGGCCCTTCGGCGCCCGGGCTCCCCGGTCGCCGCGGACGCCGCGGACGCCGCGGACGCCGCGGATACGGCAGACGCGGCGGGCGCCGCGGACACGGCGGAGCGGTGGCCGGCGCGCAGGATTCGTTCGACCCGGTCGGCCGCCGCGCCCCCGGGCGGGGCGGGGGGCTCGGCCCCGGCCCGGCGGTGGTCCGGTTCCCCCGGACCCTCCGGATGTCGATGCCGGTCGGGGACGGTCGGTGTCACGGGGTCGAGCGGGGTGCGGTCCCCGCCGCTCCCCGCCAGGGCGACCCCCGGCACCCCGCAGACGAGCACGAGGGCGGCCAGGGCGCCGATCGCCGACCGGCGGCCGACGTGGAGGCGGCTCCGACCGGCGGGGCGCCGGCTCCGGGGGCGGCGGGAGGTGTTCCACGAGGGCGTCATGACGGTGAGCCAAACCCGGCGTGCCGCCGCCCGCATCCGGCGACGCGCCGCCCCTGACGGCCGTTCGGCGCATCGGGGGACGACCGGCGGGGAGGGCATCGGCGCTGTTCACGGCGCGGGGGGTTCCCCCGCCGTGACGCGGCGGGGATTCCGTCGCGCGGGTGACCGGCGATCGGAGGACGGCCCGGCGCGTGTCCCGTCCCGCACGCCCCCGAGGAGGGTCCGGTCGCACCGGGTCAGTCGCGGCAGATGAGGATGAGCGCGCGGTCGTCGTTGACGTCACGGGCCACGGTGTCGATGAGGTCGCCCGCGATCCGGCGCAGCCCACCGGCCAGATGACGCTCGGCTTCGCCCGTGAGGCGGTCGATGCCGTCGGACAGATCCCGGTCCGAGCGTTCCACCAGTCCGTCGGTGAAGAGCATCAGCACGTCGCCCGGGCGCAGCGACCCCTTGGCGGGGTGGAACTCGGCGCCGTCCCACACGCCCAGCAACGGCCCCTCGGCCGCGATCTCCTGCCACCGGCCGGTGGCCGCCGCGTACTGCACGCCGGGCAGGTGCCCGGCCGAGAGCAGTTCGAAATCCCCGGTGTCCAGGTCGAGGACGAGGTGCACCGAGGTCGCGAAGCCCTCGGCCCAGTTCTGTCGCAGCAGGTAGCCGTTGGCCGCCGGCAGGAAGGAGTGCGGCGGCAGCGAGCCGAGCAGGCCGCCGAAGGCCCCGGACAGCAGCAGCGAACGGGAGCCGGCGTCCATGCCCTTGCCGGAGACGTCGGTCAGGACGACCTCCAGCACCCGGCGGTCGGGCCCGGTGCGGGCGGCGACCACGAAGTCCCCGGAGAACGACTGGCCCCCCGCCGGCCGCAGGCTCAGGTCGCAGTGCCAGCCCGGCGGCAGGGCGGGCACGGTGCTCTGCGCGCGGATGCGTTCGCGCAGGTCGAACAGCATGGTTCCGCCCCGGCGCCAGGGCACCCCGACCCGGCTGCGGAACTGGGCGACCAGCAACCCGGCGAGGGCGACGGCGGCCACCACGAGGATGGTGCCGGGGCCGATCGGATCGGGCGGGACCGAGCGCCCCTCCAGCAGCGCGGTTTCGGCGATCAGCGCCACGGCGGTGGCCGCGTAGAGGGCGAGCAGGCTGACCGGCCGCAGCAGCAGGCCGCCCGCCACCAGGGGTAGGACCAGGGCCTCCGGGGGGCACCACTCCGGGCGGTGCAGGGTGCCGGCGGCGATGAGGGGAACGGTGAGGAAGAGCGCGATGAGCACCAGGGCGTCCGAACCCTCGCCGCGGAAGTGGTCCACGGCGGTTCGGCGCATGGTGAGTCGGGCACGGCGCAGCGCCTTGTGCGCTCGCCTTCTCCGTGCCCCCGGGGGTGATGTGCCGCCGCCTGCCATGATTTGCGACCCTATCCACCCCGGGCCGGTGCGTCGATTTCCGTTGGGTTGCGAAGCGAAGTATCGGCCGGGTGACGTGCGCCGTCGCGGATCCGGGCGGTGACGCGCCCGGGGACCGCGGGGGGCCCGGGACGGGGCGGGAGAACGG
>NZ_VKHS01000546.1 GCF_014141525.1 Streptomyces calidiresistens | reverse complement strand
GGGGGCCGCTCGGCTCCGCCCGCGCGCTCCCCGGCCGTATCGGTTCCGCTCCCCCGGCCCCGGCTCATCGCCGGTTCGCCACCGGTTCGTCCCCCGGCCGGCGGAACCCCCGGTCCGGCCCGCATCGACCGCGTCCCGGGCGGGGAGGACACCGGGGACCGGCGGGGGCGACGCCCCGGAGGCGGCCCGGGCCGACCGGGCGAACGGGAGAAGGAGTGCGTGCACCGATGGTGCTGCTGTTGTTCGGGGTGATCGCGGCGGTCGCGGCGGGTCTGCTCGCCGCCGGCGTGAAGAGGGTCCGGCCGGGCGAGGTGGCCGTGGTGGAGCGGGCCGGCGCCCACCACCGCACACTGCCGGCCGGCACCCACCTGCTGGTACCGCTGCGCGACCGCGTCCGCGCCCGGCTCGACCTCGGGGAGCGGGTCCTGCTCCTGCCCCCGCGCACCGCGCACGCCGGGGACCGGCACCAGGTGACGGTGGCCTGTCGGGTGCGCTGGCGGGTGGGCGACCCGGCGCGGGCGGTGTACGCGGCGGCCGACGGACCGCGCGCCCTGGAGCACCTGCTGGACGTGGAGATCCGTGCGGCGGTGTCCGGGATGCTCGCGGCCGAGGTACCGCACCGCCGGGCGGAGCTGGAGGAGCGGCTGGGCGAGGCGATGCGGGAGGCCGGGGCCGAGCGGGGGATGGAGGTGCTGGCCGTGGAGTTCGACGAACTGGCGCCCACCCGGCCCGAGGCGGCCCGTCGGCTCCCGCCGGGGGTGTTGCCGGGACCGGCCTCCCCGGAGGGGGCCGCCGGCGCCGGGGGTTCCCCGGGACCGGCCGGCCCGGCCGCTCCCGAGCGGGGTTGACCCCGGTCGGCGCCGGACCCCGGGTCGCCCGGGGTCCGGCGCCGGAGGGCTCAGAAGCCCGGCGGCTCGGTGTAGGTGCCCCACTCCTCGCGCAGGGCGTCGCAGATCTCCCCGAGGGTGGCCTCGGCGCGGACCGCCACCAGCATGGGCTCGATCATGTTCGCCCCCGACCGGGCCGCCTCCACCATGCCCGCCAGCCCGGCGCGCACCGCCGCGTCGTCCCGGGCCGCCCGCCGCTCGGCGAGGACCCGCACCTGCTCGCGCTCGACCTCGTGGCTGACCCGCAGGATCTCCAGGTCGCCGGTGACCGAGCCGGTGTGGCAGTTGACGCCGACGACCCGCTTGTCGCCCTTCTCCAGCGCCTGCTGGTAGCGGAAGGCGGCCTCCGCGATGTTGCCGGTGAACCAGCCGTCCTCGATGCCGCGCAGCAGACCGGAGGTGATCGGGCCGATGGGGTGGTTGCCGTCCGGGACGGCCCGCCGGCCGCGCTCGGCGATCTCCTCGAAGATCTTCTCCGCGTCGGCCTCGATCCGGTCGGTGAGCTGCTCGACGTACCAGGAGCCGCCGAGGGGGTCGGCGACGTTGGTGACGCCGATCTCCTCCATGAGCACCTGCTGGGTGCGCAGCGCGATCTCGGCGGCGCGCTCGCTGGGCAGCGCCAGGGTCTCGTCCAGGGCGTTGGTGTGCAGGGAGTTGGTGCCGCCCAGGACGGCGGCGAGGGCCTCGACCGCGGTGCGCACCACGTTGTTGTACGGCTGCTGGGCGGTCAGCGAGACACCGGCGGTCTGGGTGTGGAAGCGCAGCCACTGCGCCTTCTCGGTGCGCGCGCCGTACACGTCGCGCATCCACCGCGCCCAGATCCGGCGGGCGGCGCGGAACTTGGCGATCTCCTCGAAGAAGTCCAGGTGCGCGTCGAAGAAGAAGGACAGGCCGGGGGCGAAGGTGTCCACGTCCAGGCCGCGGGAGAGGCCCAGCTCGACGTAGCCGAAGCCGTCGGCGAGGGTGTAGGCCAGCTCCTGGGCGGCGGTGGAGCCGGCCTCCCGGATGTGGTAGCCGGAGACCGAGAGCGGCTTGTAGGCGGGGATGCCGGCCGCGCAGTGCTCCATCAGGTCGCCGATCAGCCGCAGGTGCGGTTCGGGGGCGAAGAGCCACTCCTTCTGGGCGATGTACTCCTTGAAGATGTCGGTCTGCAGGGTGCCGTTGAGCGTGGCGGGGTCCACGCCCTGCCGCTCCGCGGCGACCAGGTACATGCAGAAGACCGGGACGGCGGGGCCGCTGATGGTCATCGAGGTGGTGACCCCGCCCAGCGGGATGTCCCGGAAGAGGACCTCCATGTCGGCGGCGGAGTCGATGGCGACCCCGCAGTGGCCGACCTCGCCCAGCGAGCGGGGGTCGTCGGAGTCGCGCCCCATGAGGGTGGGCATGTCGAAGGCCACGGAGAGGCCGCCGCCACCGGCCTCCAGGATCATCCGGTACCGCTCGTTGGTCTGCTCGGCGTTGCCGAAGCCGGCGAACTGGCGGATCGTCCAGGTGCGGCCCCGGTAGCCGGTGGGGTGCAGGCCGCGGGTGAAGGGGAACTCACCGGGCCAGCCGATGCGCTCGAAGCCCTCGTAGCGGTCACCGGGGCGGGGGCCGTAGACCGGCTCCACGGGATCGCCGGAGAGGGTGGTGAAGTCGGCGTCCCGCTTGCGGGCGGCGTCGTACCGGGCCTGCCACCGTCGGCGGCCCTCAGCGATGGCGTCAGCGTCCATGCCCCCAATTTACTTGGACGTCCAACTAATTTCCAGGGCTGCGGGCCGCGAACGACACCACCCCGTCCCCGGGAGCCCGGGGACGGGGTGGCGGGAAGCGGTGCGGGAGGTTCGCGGGGAGGCGGGCGAGGGGTGCGGCGTCAGGCCGAGCCGACCCTCGCCGAGCCGTCGGCCTTCCCGTCGAGGGCGCCGTACCCGGCGGCAGCCCCCTGGTCGTAGCCCTCGTCGTCGTCCCGCTCCAGCAGCGGCTCGATCTCGGCGCGGACGGTGCGCTCCACGAAGAAGGCGACGAACGGGATGGTCCCCGAGAGCAGCACCCACAGCAGCTTGCCGAACGACCAGCGGGCCTTCTGCCCGAGGTCGAAGGCGAAGATCAGGTACACGATGTAGAGCACGCCGTGGGTCTGGGACACCACGAAGGTGATGTCCTCACCCACCCCGAAGCCGTACTTGAAGACCATGCAGGTGCTCAGCACCAACAGCATGACAGCGGTCACGTAGGCCATCACCCGGTAGCGGGTCAGCACACTCGGCTTCATGCCCAGCAGCGTAACCCGGCCGGTTTCCGGCGATCCCACCCGGGGCCGCCGAAACCGACCCCGTCCGGGGACCGGCCGCGACCCTCACTCCTCGAAGTCGCGGGCGGCGATCCGCAGGGGGCGCAGGAGCGCGAAGATCTCCCGGCACTCCTCCCCGTCGTAGGCACCCAGCCCGAAGTCCATCGCCATCAGGTCCCGGGTGGCGGCCTCGCAGACCTCGCGCCCCCGGTCGGTGATCGAGGCGAGCGTGCCCCGGCCGTCGTGCGGGTTGGGACGCTTGGTGACCAGACCGGCCCGGACCAGGCGGTCCACGGTGTTGGTCACCGAGGTGGGGTGCACCATCAGGCGCTCCCCGATCTTGGACATGGGCAACTCGCCGGCCTTGCTGAAGGTGAGCAGCACCAACGCCTCGTACCGGGCGAAGGTCAGGCCGTAGGGCTTGACGACGGAGTCCACCTCGGCGAGCAGGATCTGGTGCGCGCGCATGATGGAGGTGATGGCCGCCATCGAGGGGACCTCGCCCCAGCGGTCGGTCCACAGCTCCGCGGCACGGGCGATCGGATCGAACGTCAGGCTGAGCGGTTTCGGCACGGCACCGACCCTACCGGCAGGTCACAACCCGGCGCGGGGCGTCTCGGGAAGTGGCCGGCCCCCGGGCGGAACGCCCCGCCGGCCACTTCCCGAG
>NZ_VKHS01000545.1 GCF_014141525.1 Streptomyces calidiresistens | reverse complement strand
CGGGTGGGGCGGTGGCGCGCCCGCGGAAGCGGGCGTGGCCGGAGTCCGGGTGGGTCGGAACGGGCCTCGCCCCGGCCCACCCGGGGACCGGTACACCCGGGATTCGGAGCCGACGCCCCGACGGATTGGAACGGATCACGAGGAATCGGCGGTGATCACCCGGGAGCCCCCCCGATCATCGGTGCCCCGGGGGTTCGGAGGGGGCGGAACGGATCGTGTCCCTCCCCGGGACGCGCCGCGGCCCCGTCCCCGCACGGAGCGGGGACGGGGCCGCGGGGCCCGGTGAGATGCCGGGGCGGACACCCCACCGGTGGGGCCGCCGGGTCAGCGGTTGTTGAAATCGTCCGGGTCCGGGCCCAGCCGACGGCCGTTGTCCAGACCGGCCAGGGCCGCCATGTCCTCCTCGTCCAGGTCGAAGCCGAAGAGGTCGAAGTTCTCCTCGATCCGCGAGGGGGTCGACGACTTCGGGATCACCACGTTGCCCAGCCGCAGGTGCCAGCGCAGCACGGCCCGGGCGGGCGTGACGCCGTGCTTCTCCGCCACGGACACCAGGGTCGGGTCCTCCAGCAGGCCCTTGCCCTGGCCCAGGGGGGACCAGGCCTCGGTGGCGATGTCGTGCTCGGCGTGGAAGGCGCGGGTGTCGGCCTGCGGCAGGTTCGGGTGCAACTCGATCTGGTTGAGGGCCGGGACCGTCCCGGTCTCGTCCAGCAGGCGGCGCAGGTGGGTGGGCTTGAAGTTGGAGACGCCGATGGCGCGGGCCCGCCCCTCGGAGTGGATCTTCTCCAGCGCCCGCCAGCTCTCGACGTACAGGTCCACCGCCGGCATCGGCCAGTGGATCAGGTACAGGTCCACATGGTCCAGGCCCAGGCGCTCCAGCGAGGCGTCGAAGGCCCGCAGCGCCGCGTCGTACCCGTGGTCACCGTTCCACAGCTTGGTGGTCACGAAGATCTCGTCGCGGGGGATGCCGGACTCGGCGATGGCGCGCCCGGTGCCCTCCTCGTTGCCGTAGGCGGCCGCGGTGTCGATGCTGCGGTATCCCACCTCCAGTGCCCTGCCCACCGTGGCGGTGGCCTCGTCGTTCGACACCTGCCAGACGCCGAAACCCAGTTGGGGCATCTCGACGCCGTTGTTGAGAGTCACATGCGGGACGCTGCTCACGTGCGATTGAGTCCTTACTCCGTGTGATGGCGGCTCGGATCGTGCTTACGGGGGGTTCCCCTACCCATCCCGGCTCCAACGATGACGCCTGCGCCGGCATTCCCGCCGCACCCCGCGCCGACGGCGGTCACCCCACCGGGATCGTCACCCGGGCGGCGGGACACAATGTTCGCCGTGCACGGACTGCGACGGATGACCCGCTGGCTCGACCCCTACCTGGTGCTTCTGATGGGCACGGTCGCGCTGGCCGCGGTCCTCCCGGCCACCGGACCCGCCGCGACGGCGGCCGACGCCTCCGCCACCGGCGCCATCGCCCTGCTGTTCTTCCTCTACGGCGCCCGCCTGTCCACCGCGGAGGCCCTGGCCGGGGTGCGTCACTGGCGGCTGCACCTCACCATCCTGGCCTGCACCTTCGTCCTCTACCCGCTGTTGGGCCTGGCCGCCCGCCCCCTGGGCGACCTGCTGCTGACGCCGGAGCTGTACGCCGGGCTGTTGTTCCTGTGCCTGGTGCCCTCGACCGTCCAGTCCTCCATCGCCTTCACCTCCATCGCCCGGGGGAACGTGGCCGGCGCGATCGCCGCCGGATCCTTCTCCAGCCTGGTCGGGGTGTTCCTCACCCCGCTGCTGGTGGTGCTGCTGATGGGCGGGCTCGGGGGAGCGGCGCTCTCCGGTGGCCCCGGCGCCGACGCGCTGGTGCGCATCGGGGCCCAACTCCTGCTGCCCTTCCTGCTCGGCCAGCTCCTGCGCCGCTTCATCGGCGGCTTCGTGACCCGGCACCGGGCGGTGCTCTCCCTGGTGGACCGGGGTTCCATCCTCATCGTGGTCTACGCCGCCTTCAGCCGCGGCATGGAGGAGGACATCTGGGCCCGGGTGAGCTGGCGACGTCTGCTCGCCCTCGGTGCGGTGGAGGTCCTGCTGCTGGCCCTCATGCTGGTGATCACCGTGTACGGCTCGCGCCGGTTGGGCTTCTCCCGCGGGGACCGGGTGGCGATCGTCTTCGCCGGGTCCAAGAAGTCCTTGGCGGCGGGGTTGCCGATGGCGGGCGTGCTCTTCGGCCCGCAGGCGGCGATGGCGGTGTTGCCCCTGATGCTCTTCCACCAGATGCAACTGGTGGTCTGCGCGGTGCTGGCCCGCCGCTGGGGGCGGGAGGAGGAACCCCGTCCGGTGGGGGAGGGGCCCCCGCCCGGCCCGGCGGACGACTCCGGCGCCCACCGCGCCCCACCGGGGAACGGCCCCGCCTGAGCCCGGCGGCCCCCGGTGCGTCCGACCGGTCGCGGACACCCGGCGGGGACTCAACCGGCGGGGAGCACCACCCGTTCGGCGCCCGCGTAGATGTTCATCGACCCGCCGCGCAGGAAGCCGATCAGCGTCAGCCCCGTCTCCCGGGCCAGGTCCACGGCCAGCGAGGACGGCGCGGAGACCGCCGCCAGCACCGGGATCCCGGCCATCACCGCCTTCTGGACCAGCTCGAAGGAGGCCCGCCCGGAGACCATCAACACCGTGCCGTCCAGCGGCAGCCGGCCGGCCTGCAGCGCGCGTCCGACCACCTTGTCCACGGCGTTGTGCCGGCCCACGTCCTCCCGCACGTCGATCAGGGTGCCGTCACCCGCGAACAGGCCGGCGGCGTGGAGCCCACCGGTGCGTTCGAAGATCCGCTGCGCACCGCGCAGCCGGTCCGGCAGCGAGCCCAGCAGGTGGGGGTCCACCCGGGGTCCGGAGGCCAGGGGGTACCGGGCGCCGGTGCGCACCGCGTCGAGTTCGGTGCGGCCGCAGATGCCGCAGGCCGAGGTGGTGGTGACCCGGCGTTCCAGGGAGTCCGCCGGCGGGGCCACCCCGGGGGCCAGTGCCACGTCCACCACGTTGTAGGAGTTCTCCGCCTCCGGGTCGGTGCGGTCGCGTCCGCCGCAGTAGACCACCCGGCTCACCTCGCCCGCCGCGGCGACCACCCCCTCGGCGACCAGGAAGCCGCAGGCGAGGGCGAAGTCGTCGCCCGGGGTGCGCATGGTGACCGTCAGCCGCCTGCCCGCGACCCGGATCTCCAGCGGTTCCTCCACCGTCAGGGTGTCGGGCCGCTCGTCGACGCGACCGTCCCGCACCCGCAGCACCCGGCGTCGATCGGTGACCCGTCCCATGTCGCGCTCCGTTCCTCGTGCCCCGGGATCCCCGCCGCGGCTCGCGTGCGCCGCGGGCGATCCCGCCCCCATCGTCCCATCCGGGGGCGGGGCGGGGCCCGGCCCCCGGCCGATCACCCCCGACGCCCGCCTCCCCTCCGGCCCCCGGACCGCTTCGCGGGGCGGGCGGGATCGCCGGGCGGCACCTCGTGCAGTTCCAGGGTCACCGGCGGCTCGGCGACCCCGGGGCCGCCGGCGGCCACCCACGCCACCACCTCCTCGGTGCCCTCCGGCTCGTTGACCCACCCCAGCCACACCGGTCGGCCCCCGCGCCGGCGCCCCTCCGAGGACGGGGTGACCACCAGGACGTTGGCCTTGCCGCAGGGGCCCAGGCAGTCGCTGACCCGCAACCGCAGGCGGCCCCCCGACTCCGCCTCCGCCTCCCGCAGGCGGAGCAGTTGCCCGTCGTGGTCGGTGCCGGGGTCCCTGCCCGGGTTTCCGCAACAGCATCCCCGGCAGATCACCACCGAGCAGGGACGTTCGCCCCGGGGGGAGAAGCGGGGGACGGCGGCCGG
>NZ_VKHS01000544.1 GCF_014141525.1 Streptomyces calidiresistens | reverse complement strand
GGAGGCCCGCGCCGGTGACCCCACCCGGCTCCCGGCGACCGGCACCGCCGCGCTCTCCGACGCCACCGCCTCGGACACCGCCCTGCGCCGCTTCCTGCACGGCCTGCCCGGCGTCGACGCCGTCGGCCTGGAGGCGCGGGCCGCCGCCCTGCGCACCCGGTCGATCAAGACCTCCGCCAAGGCGCACGCCATCGACCTGGCGATCTCCATGATCGACCTCACCACCCTCGAGGGCGCGGACACGCCCGGCCGGGTGCGGTCGTTGTGCGCCAAGGCGCTGCGCCCCGACCCCTCGGACCCCTCGGTGCCCCGGGTCGCGGCGGTGTGCGTCTACCCCGACATGGTGGAGGAGGCCCGGGCGGCGGTGGCCGGCTCCGGGGTCGCGGTCGCCTCCGTGGCCACCGCCTTCCCGGCCGGCCGCGCCCCCCTGTCGGTCCGGCTGGCCGACACCCGGGAGGCGGTGGCCGCCGGGGCCGACGAGATCGACATGGTGATCGACCGGGGGGCCTTCCTCTCCGGCCGCTACCTGAAGGTCTTCGAGGACATCCGCGCCGTGAAGGAGGCCTGCGCCCGCCCCGACGGCCCGGACGCCCACCTGAAGGTGATCCTGGAGAACGGCGAGTTGGCCACGTACGACAACATCCGCCGCGCCTCCTGGCTGGCGATGCTGGCCGGAGCCGACTTCATCAAGACCTCCACCGGGAAGGTGGCGGTCAACGCCACCCCCGCCAACACCCTGCTGATGCTGCAGGCGGTCCGGGACTTCCGGGCCGCCGGCGGTCGCACGATCGGTGTGAAGCCCGCCGGTGGCATCCGCACCACCAAGGACGCCATCGGCTACCTGGTGATGGTCAACGAGACCGCCGGCCCCGGGTGGCTGACCCCCGAGTGGTTCCGCTTCGGCGCCTCCAGCCTGCTCAACGACCTGTTGATGCAGCGCCGCAAGCTGCGCACCGGACGCTACTCCGGCTCCGACGACGTGACGGTGGACTGACCCGAGATGACAGCGAAGAAGAAGCAGCACGCCCGGGAGCGGGCGAACGACGGGGCGGTGGAGGGATCGCCGCCCCCCGCCCCGACCGGCCCCGGCAGCGCCCGCGGGTACTACGGATCCGGCCCGAGCAGCAATTCCTTCCCCGGCTACCCCGCCGAGAGCTACCGCACCTGGGGCGGCTTCGACTGGATGACCGCCACCGTCGGCGGCCTGTGGGACAGCCTCCTGGCCGAGGGCAAGGCGTGGTGGATCACCGCCAACTCCGACTCCCACCGCAACTACGCCGACACCTCCACCCGCCCGACCGGGGGGAACTTCGACGCCGACGGGCGCTACGGCGACCCCGTCTACTCCGGCGCACCGAACCTCACGTGGGGCGACTACTGGCCCGGCCAGTACAGCCGCACCCACGTGGGCGCCGACTCCTTCTCCTACGCCGCCGTGATGAGGGGGCTGCGCGAGGGGCGGGTGTGGGTGGACCACGGCGGCCTGATCTCCGGCCTCGACGCCCGGTTGCGCACCGGCGGCAACGGCAAGGGCGCCGGCAAGGCGGTGGGTGCCAAGGAGGTCACCCTCGGCGGCACCCTGCACGTCAAGCGGGGCAGTCGGGTCGAGCTGGTCATGGAGATCGCCCTGGCCAACGGGCCCAACTGGTCGCAGTTCGAGCCCACCCTCGCCCGGGTGGACGTCATCCGGGGCGCCGTCACCGGCCCCGTCACCGACCGGGACGTCTTCACCACCCCGGACACCCGGGTGGTGAAGTCCTTCGACGTCAACCGTTCGCGCGGCTCGGTCACCCTGACGTACGACCTGGGGACGGTGACGGAACCGCTGTACGTCCGGATGCGCGGCACCGACGGGAACCGTTCCCAGCCGGGCCTCAACGGGGCGGACATCGACCCCCACGGGCCCGCCCTGGACGTGGTGGGCGACGCCGACCCCTGGCGCGACCTGTGGTTCTACACCAACCCCATGTGGGTGCTGCCGGCATGACCGACACCGCCGCCCGGGTGATCGGGCTCGACATCGACACCGCCGACACCCGGGCGGCGGACCGCCTGCTGCACCGGCTGGCGGCCCGGCTCCCGCTGCCGGCCGGTGCCCTGGCCTGCACCCACCGCCTGCGGGTGCCCGAACCCCGGCTGGGGCTCTCCCTGGAACTGCCGGACGCCCGATGGGCCGCGGCGGTGTGGGACCGTCTCGCGGCCCCCGACCTGCGGGAGGAACTGCGGGGGGCCGGCGGAGGAGGGTCCACGGCGGTGCTCGGCGACCGTCTCCTCACCGTCGCCCCGACCGCCCCGGAGGGCCGGGGCGGGAGCGAGGAGGTTCCCGGGAACGACGACGGCACCGACGAGGGGGCCGGGGCCGCCGGGGCGAGGGCCGCCCGGACGGCCGCGGCCGCACCGAGGGCCGACGGCGTGCGGGCGGTGGTCTTCCCGGGATCCGCCGGGGTCCCCGACACCCTTCCGGTCGGGGAACTGCTGCGGACCACCGCCATCGAGCGGGCCGAGGTGCTCGGCGGGCTCGTGCCGGAGGCCGGGGCCCCGGTGGAGACCGCGGGCCACCTGCGTCCCGAGTGGCGGGACGGAGCCCTGCTCCTGCGCCTGGTCCCCGTGGTGGGGGGCCGGTACATGCCCTTCGACGTGCCCGACCCCCACCCCTGCTGCGCCGACCACGCCTGATCGACGGGCGACGCACGGCGGGCGCCGCGCGGAACGGATCGCGTTCCGCGCGGCGCCCGCCCGCGCGTCGAGGGCCACCCCGCCGGGCGGCCCGTGGTTCAGCCCGCCGGGCGCGGGGCGGGTGCCCCGAACCGCTCCAGCGGTCCCGGCAGCCGGGAGCCGAGGGGCGACATGCCGGTCTCCGCGGGTCCCCGGTCCCCGGTCAGCCGGGCCAGCAGGTCCAGCGCCAGTCGACCGCGGCGCACGCGTTCGCGGGCCCCGGCCAGCGCGGCCTCCCGCAGCTGCCGTCCGTAGGGGTAGATGCCCGGCGCCCGGCTGAGCCCGAACTTGAGATAGATCGGCGCCCCGCGTCGGATCAGCTCGGCGATCTCGTGCATCCGCACGTATCCACCGAGGTCGTCCGGTGCCTCGAGATAGAGATCCAACGGCACCCGGGTGACGCGGCGGATCTCCGTCAGGTGTTGGAGGGTGAGGTCGGAGGGGACGTTCACCGAATCCCCGCCCAGCCGCTCGTACACGCCCACCGACGCCGGGTTGACCGGCCCGATGAGGGCGGAGACCTTGAAGGTGGTGTCGGCGGGCAGGGTGCCCTCGGCCCGCATCCGGTGCAGCAGCCACAACACGCCCTCGTCCGCCACCAGCAGACAGCGCACGCCCAGGGCGGTGGCGCGCAGCGCGTCCTCCACGCATCCCGCCACGGCGTCGTGACCCCGGGCGCGCGGCCCGGTGCCACCCGCGTCGGTGCGGGTTCCGGCCCCGATGTCCCAGGTGCCGCGCGGGCCGGTGAACAGGCACAGCTCCACGTCGGCGGCGGCGCAGGCGTCCACCATCTCGGTGATCTCGCCGTCGGTCAGCATCCACACGCCGCTGCCCTGGCTGATCCGGTGCACCGGCACCTCCAGCTCGGCGGCCTCGTTCAGCACGACCCGCAGCGCCTCCGGACCCTCGACGGAGGGTATCTCGGTGCGCCAGCGCCCCCCGTCGGGGAAGGCGTGCGGGGAGGAGTCGGCGGGATCGGCGACCGGCACCGGGTGGCCGATCGCGGCGAGAGCGGTGTCCGCCGGTCGTGGCGGGGGGGTGGGGACGGTCTGTTCGGACACGGTGCTCCTGTTCGTGGACCGGACGGGATCGACATGCGGGTAACCGACGGCGGGAGGAGGGAGGGGAG
>NZ_VKHS01000543.1 GCF_014141525.1 Streptomyces calidiresistens | reverse complement strand
GCCCCACCGCCCCCGCGTCCGGTGCCTTCCGAACCGACGCGCCCCGGGTCGGCACCCTCGACGTACCGGGAGCCACGCTCCACTACGAGGTCCACGGCAGCGGCCCGGTGCTGTTACTCCTCCCCGGCGGCGCCGCCGACGCCGGCATGTACGCGGGCACGACCGCCGACCTCGCCGCCCGGTACACCACCGTGTCCCTCGATCCGCGCGGCCTGTCCCGCAGCCGGCTCCACCGTCCGCTCGCCGAGGGGGAGGAGCACGAGGTGTCGGTGTGGAGCGAGGACGCCCGCCGTGTGCTCGACGCGGTCGCCCCCGAGGAGGAGGCGTACGTCCTCGGATGCAGCTCCGGGGCCATCGTCGCCCTGGACCTGCTGGCCCGTCACCCCGACCGTCTGCGCCGGGTCGTCGCCCACGAGCCGCCGCTGCTCGACCTCCTTCCGGACCCCGCCCCGCACCGGGCTCTCTTCGCCGGGGTGCGCGAGCTGCTGCGGACCGACGGACTCGCCGCCGCCGTGGCCCGCTTCACCGAGGGGCTGGGGGAGGAGCGGCCCGACCCGGCCGCCGATCCGCCCACCGCCGGGGAAACCGCCGGGGAGGCCGAACCACCGCCGGCGCTGCGGGAGATGGCGCCTCGGATGCACGCCAACATGCCGCTCTTCCTGGAGCACGTGCTGTGCCCGTTCTCCTCCTCCCCGCCGAACGTCGACGCCCTGCGGCCCGTCGCCCACAAGCTCGTGCCGGCGGTGGGTCGGGCCTCGCGGGAGCAGGAGGCACTCCACGGCCCGGCCGGCCGGCTCGCCGCCACCCTCGGCATCGACCTCGCCGAGTTCCCCGGTGGCCACCTCGGCGCAGTCGAGACCCCCACCGCCTTCGCCGCCCACCTGATCGAGGTGCTGGAAGGGGAGGGGGGATAAGCCGGGCGGCCCGGCTCGCCGGGCGTCGACAGCGAGGGGAGGAAACGAGTGTCGGCGGTGCGACCGGGTGGCGCCGGGGACGGCTCGCCGACGGTCGGATGCCCCGGGGGCCACCGGCATGACGGGGAGGCCCACGAGTGCACCGCATGGAGTTCCACCGGGTGCCCCGATGCCACATGCGTGCAAGCCTGGGGGCAACCCGCACACGGGTGTACGCGGATGGTCCGAGGCGTTCCCGCACCGGGAAGCGGCGAAAGGATGTCCCCATGGCCGACCTGGTTTTCACGGACAAGGACGCTTCCGGTAAGGTGACGATTTCCGTTTTCCGTGAGCAGGCATCTTCCGCCGCGGCCCATTTCTTCGATTTCAGCTGTTCGGTGCCCGGGGACATGGTCGTGGTCGGCGGTGGTGGTATCGGGGCGAGGACGCCGCAGGGAGCGTTGCTGACCGCTTCGTATCCCAGCCCTGACCGGTCGGCGTGGCGTGTGTCCTCCAAGGACCACAGGGTCTCCGATCCACACCGGCTGACCGCCTTCGCCATCGGCATGAGGATCAGCGGATTGACCCGCGCCCAGCTGCTCGGTCACCTCGAGTACGGCGAGGAGACGAGCGGCAGGGCGGCACACCCCGAGATCGCCGTGTCGGTTCCGGGCGGATTCGAGTTGATCAGCGGTGGGTTCCGTGTCAATTGGCACCCCGGTGCGGGGAACATGGCGACCGCCTCCTTCCCTGAAATCGGTCACCGGTGGCGGGCCCGATCGAAGGACCACATCCATTCCGGCCCCGCCACCATTACCGCATTCTCCATCGGGCTGCGGAAATCCCTGCCCGCTGTGGGTACGGTCCAGCGCGGGGAAAATCTCGCCGTGAGTTCTTCGGCCGCGCATCCCACGGCCCGGACGCTACTCGATTCGACCTTCGCGCTCACCGGAATCGGCGCCGAGGCACTCACCAACGGACAGGGTCAATTGCTGTGGAGGGTCGAACCGGTACTGGTCGAGGGGCGGCCGGGCGCGGTGGTGGGCTCCAAGGATCACCAACGTTCCTCCCCGGGCACCGTCAGAGCGTTCGCACTCGGCGTCAGGGTGGTGTGAACACACGTGCGCCGTTACCGGCCCGCGGCGGTACGACACGGATCGTCGATGCCGCCGTGGAGGGGTCGCGGCTCGGATCAGGGGCGGGAAGCAGGAGCCTCCAACACCGTCCGCAGGACGTGACGGGCGTTGGCGGCCATCGCCGGGTTGCGTGTCCGGTGGTACGGGAGCGAGATCAGGGCCTGCGACAGGGTCCGTCCCCGCCCCCGGAGGCGGGTCGGCTCGTCCACCCCCAGCCCGTCGAGGAAGACCTCCCGCGCGCCGGCCGGCAGCAGGTTCCAGGCGGGGAACAGATCGCAGGCCGGGTCACCCGTCCCCGCGCACCCGAAGTCGATCACCGCGACGAGCCGGCCGCCGCGCACCAGCAGGTTGCCGGGCATCAGGTCGGCGTGCAGCCACACGGGTGGCTCGCCCCCGGGGGAGGCGTGCGGCGTCTCCTCCCACACCGCGAGTGCCGCGTCGCAGTCGATCCCTTCCTCCGGGAGGCCCCGCAGCTCCTCGATCGCCGCGCGGGTGGCCGCGTCCAGCGAGGTCACCGGCCCGCCCCGGTGGGCCGCCGGACCCCCGGGCAGACCGATGGCCCCCATGGCCGCGACGAAGGCGGCCAGGTCACCGGCCAGGCCGACGGGATCCTCCAAAGCCCCCGGCTCGGGGTGCTCCCCCTCCAGCCACCGGTACACCGACCAGGGCCGGGGGAACTCCTCCGTCGGCTCCCCGACGCCGAGCACCTCCGGAACGGCCACGGGCAGCAGCGGGGCGAGACGCGGCAGCCACGTCCCCTCCCGCTCCACGTCCCTCGCGCCGGCTTCCCCCAGCGGCAGGCGGACGAGCATGTCCCCGCCCAGCCGGTACACCGCGTTGACGGTGCCGCCGGAGGGCAGCCGCGTCACAGGCAGCCCCGCCCATCGGGGGAACCGGTCGGCGACCAGGCGTCGGACGAGGGCCTCGTCGGCGGCGCGGACGGTGCCGGCCCCGGGCGGTGAGGGCTGGGTGCTCATCGCCCCATCCGAGCGTGCGGACCCGAAGGCGGTCAAACGCTTTACCACCGGGCCGCTCCGCCCATGGCCCCGGAACGTGTTCAGGAGCCGGCGGCGGCCGGGAGGAGGATGCGGGCCAGTTCGCGGGGGCGGGAGAACATCGGCCAGTGGCCGGTGTCCATCGTCACCAGCCGCCAGTGCCCGGCCTTCACCGGCTCCGCCACCTCCGGGGGCGGCACCTCACCGTCGAGCAGGCACTTGACGTAGGTGGTGGGCAGCTCGGCGAGGGGGCGCGCCAACTCGGCGGGGGCGGTCAGCGAGACGCCCGGGTGCGGGGTGGCGCCGGCGACGATCCGCTCGATTTGCCCGTCGGTCAACCCCTGGCCCGCGTACTCCTCGGCCGGCAACGGCGGCCACCGGCCGTCGTTGCCGGCGATGGCCGCCTCCACCATCGCCCGGCCCTCCGGCCACGCGGAGACGAACGACTCGCCGTCCACCGGGACGTTGGCATCCACGTACACCAGCCGCGTCAGCCGGTCGCCGATCAGTGCGGCGGCCTGTCCGGCCGGGATGCCGGAGTAGCTGTGCCCGACGAGGATCACCTCGCGCAGGTCGAGGCGCTCGATCTCGTCGACGATGTCCCGCACGTGGGTGCGCGGCCCCACCGGCAGGTCCCTCTTCTCGGCCAACCCGGAGAGCGTCAAGGGGTGCGCGTCGTGCCCGGCGGCGCGCAGCTCTGCCGCCACCTCCTCCCACGCCCATGCCCCGAGCCATGCCCCCGGTACCAACACGAAGTTCGCCATGCCCGGAACCGTAGCGGCGGGGTGTGACAGAGCCGGGCCGACCGGCCGGTGACCCGGC
>NZ_VKHS01000542.1 GCF_014141525.1 Streptomyces calidiresistens | reverse complement strand
CGTCGACCCCGCCCACGTCACCCGCCGCCATCGTCAACTCCCGGCTGGTCGTCCCGTTCCGGCGCGCGGCCCGCGCCCACCGGGCGCCCCGGCCGCACCCGTGACGCTAGGACCCCGATCGGGCCCCGGCACGCCGGCGCGGTCCATCGGGGGCACGGTCATCGGGAGCGCGCCCCGCCGCGGAGCCGCCCCGAACGCGCCGGCGCCCGGCCGCGCCGCCGGGGCGGTGCGACCGGGCGCCGGGGGAAACCGGACCGGGGACCGGGTCAGAAGGCGGGCACGCTCGCCTCACCGACCGGCAGCAGCCGCCGTCCCAGCACCCGCTCGGAGACGCCCGTGCGGTCCAGGTAGGGGGTGATGCCGCCCAGGTGGAAGGGCCAGCCCGCACCGGTGATCAGGCACAGGTCGATGTCCTGCGCCTCGGCCACCACGCCCTCGTCGAGCATCAGCCCGATCTCCTCGGCGATGGCGTTCAGTGCCCGCTCGCGGACCTGCTCCTCGGTCAGCACGGTGTCGCCGGTCTCGAAGAGCGCCATCACCTCCGGGTCCAGCTCCGGGGTGCCGGAGTCGTGCCGGTAGAAGGCCCGCTTGCCGGCCTTCACCACCCGCTCCAGGTTCGGGGAGACCCCGAACCGCTCCGGGAAGGCGTCGTGCAGGGTGCCCGCGACGTGGTGCGCCACGGCCGGGCCGACCAGCTCCAGCAGCTGGATCGGGGACATCGGCAGGCCCAGCGGGGCCAGGGCGCGGTCGGCGGTCTCCGCGGGGGTGCCCTCGTCGATCGCGCCGAGCACCTCACCCATGAAGCGGGTCAGGATGCGGTTGACCACGAACGCCGGGGCGTCCTTGACCAGCACGGCGGTCTTCTTCAGCTGCCTGGCCACCGCGAAGGCGGTCGCCAGGGAGGCGTCGTCGGTCTTCTCGGCCCGCACGATCTCCAGCAGCGGCAGCACGGCCACCGGGTTGAAGAAGTGGAAGCCCACCACCCGCTCGGGGTGCTTGAGCTGCGAGGCCATCTCGGTCACCGACAGCGAGCTGGTGTTGGTGGCCAGCACGGCGTGCTCGGGCACGACCGCCTCCAGCTCGGCGAACACCTGCTGCTTGATGCCCATCTCCTCGAAGACGGCCTCGATGACGAAGTCGGCGTCGGAGAAGGCGGCGGCCTTGTCCAGTTCGCCGGTCACCAGGCCCTTGAGGCGGTTGGCGCCGTCGCTGTCGAGCCGGCCCTTCAGGTGCAGCATGTCGATCTGCTCGTGCACCCAGCCCACGCCCTTGTCGACCCGCTCGCGGTCGATGTCGGTGAGCACCACCGGCACCCGCAGGCGGCGGGCGAACAGCAGCGCCAGCTGGGAGGCCATCAGGCCCGCGCCGACGATGCCGACCTTGGTGACCGGTCGCGCCAGCGACTTGTCCGGGGCGCCGACGGGCCGCTTGGCGCGGCGCTGCACCAGGTTGAAGGAGTAGATGCCGCTGCGCAGCTCCTCGCCCATGATGAGGTCGGCCAGCGCCTCGTCCTCGGCGGCGAAGGCGGCCCGCAGGTCGCCCGACTTCGCCGCGGAGATGATGTCCAGCGCCCGGTAGGCGGCCGGGGCGGCGCCGTGCACCTTGGAGTCGGCGAACTCCCGGCCCCGCTGCACGGCCGCGTCCCAGGCCTCGCCGCGGTCGATCGCCGGGCGCTCGACCTCCAGTTCGCCGCGCAGCACGGCGGAGGTCCAGGTCAGCGACTGCTCCAGGAAGTCCGCGGCGTCGAAGATCGCGTCGGCGATGCCCAGCTCGTGGACCCGGGGGCCCTTGAGCATGCGGTTCTGGTTGAGCGCGTTCTCGATGATCACGTGCACCGCGCGCTCGGCGCCGATCAGGTTCGGCAGCAGTCCGCAGCCGCCCCAGCCGGGCACCAGGCCGAGGAAGACCTCGGGCAGCGCGAAGGCCGGCAGCTGGCGGGTGACGGTCCGGTAGGTGCAGTGCAGGCCGACCTCGACGCCGCCGCCCATCGCCGCGCCGTTGTAGTAGGCGAAGGTGGGCACGCCCAGCGAGGAGAACCGCTTGAACACCTCGTGACCGCCGCGGCCGATGGCCAGCGCCTGCTCGCGCTCGCGCAGCAGGGCGACGCCCTTGAGGTCGGCGCCGACGGCGAAGATGAACGGCTTGCCGGTCAGACCGACGCCGACGATCTCACCGCGCCGCGCCTCCTCCTCGACGACATCCAGCGCGTCGTTCAGGTTGGCCAGCGACTGCGGACCGAAGGTGGTCGGCTTGGTGTGGTCCAGGCCGTTGTCGACGGTGATCAGGGCGAAGCGCCCCGCCCCCTGCGGCAGGTCCAGGTGCCGGACGTGCGCGGAGGTCACGACCTCGTCGGGGAACAGCTCGGCCGCTCCCTTGAGAAGCTCGGCGGTGGTGCTCACTTGCCCTCCCAGTGGGGGTTCTCCCAGATGACGGTCCCGCCCATGCCGAAGCCGACGCACATGGTGGTCAGGCCGTAGCGCACGTGCGGCTGCTCCTCGAACTGCCGGGCCAGCTGGGTCATCAGCCGCACGCCGGAGGAGGCCAGCGGGTGACCGAAGGCGATCGCGCCGCCGTATTGGTTCACGCGCGGGTCGTCGTCGGCGATGCCGTAGTGGTCCAGCAGGGCCAGCACCTGGACGGCGAAGGCCTCGTTGATCTCCAGCAGGCCGATGTCGTCCATCGACAGGCCGGCCTTGGCCAGGGCCTTCTCGGTGGCGGGCACGGGGCCGACGCCCATCACCTCCGGCGCCACGCCCGCGAAGGCGTAGGAGACCAGCCGCATGGCCACCGGCAGGCCCAGCTCGCGGGCCACGTCCTCGGCGGCCAGGAGCGAGGCGGTGGCGCCGTCGTTGAGGCCGGCCGCGTTGCCCGCGGTGACCCGGCCGTGCGGGCGGAACGGGGTCTTCAGGCCGGCCAGCTGCTCCAGGGTGGTGCCCGGCCGCATCGGCTCGTCGGCGGAGGCCAGGCCCCAACCGGTCTCGCCGGCCTCGGGGTCGGTGCGTCGGATGGAGATCGGCACCAGGTCGCGCTGGATCCTCCCGTCGGCGTACGCCTTGGCGGCCTTCTCCTGGCTGCGCACGGCGTACTCGTCGGCGCGCGCCTTGGTCAGGTGCGGGAAACGGTCGTGCAGGTTCTCGGCGGTCATCCCCATGAACATGGCGGACTCGTCCACCAGCTTCTCGGAGACGAAGCGCGGGTTGGGGTCCACGCCCTCGCCCATCGGGTGGCGGCCCATGTGCTCCACGCCGCCCGCCACGACCACGTCGTAGGCGCCGAAGGCGATCGAACCGGCGGTGGTGGTCACGGCGGTCATGGCACCCGCGCACATCCGGTCGATGGCGTACCCCGGGACGGTGCTCGGGAGGCCGGCGAGGAGCGCGGCGGTGCGGCCGATGGTCAGGCCCTGGTCGCCGATCTGGGTGGTCGCGGCGATCGCCACCTCGTCGACCCGCTCGGGCGGCAGGTCGGGGTTGCGGCGCAGCAGCTCACGGATGCACTTGACGACCAGGTCGTCCGCGCGGGTCTCGTGGTACATCCCCTTGGGGCCCGCTTTTCCGAACGGGGTGCGGACGCCGTCGACGAAGACGACGTCCCTGACGGTACGAGGCACGATGGCTCTCCTCCAGGTGCGGTGCGCGGCGTGCGCCGGGGCCCGGCGCGGCCCGGTGGCACGGCGCCCCGGCAGCGTCCCGGGAGCCGCGGTGATCCTCCGGACTTTGCAATCCGCCCCCCATGCTACTAGTCGGTAACCAAGAGGCAAGAGGCGACTCCCGCCACGGGGCACGGCTCACACCCGACCTCCGGCGGGGACCCGGCCCGTCGCCCCCTCGGGCCCCCGGTCCACCGCC
>NZ_VKHS01000541.1 GCF_014141525.1 Streptomyces calidiresistens | reverse complement strand
CCTCCCCACCAAAACGCCCACCGGCCCCACCCCCGGGGGCACTTCGGTATGTGGCGCCTTGTCCGGCGACGGGCGACGAACCGGGCACGCCCCGGCGCCACGGGCGCCCGTCGGGGGCGGCGGGGACGCGGGGTCGTCACCCGCCGGACTCACCCGGCGGCGGCCCGCGCGACGAGTTCCTCCCACAGTTCGGCCACCCGGATCTCCAGGTCGGCGAGGGTCCCGTCGTTGGTGAGGACCCGATCGGCCACGGCCAGCCGGGCGGCGCGATCCGCCTGCGCCGCCATCCGGGCCCGGGCGTCGGCCCCGGTCATGCCGCGCGACCGCACGAGGCGGTCCAACCGGACCTCCTCGGGGGCGTCCACCACGACGACCAGGTCGTACATCCCGGCCAAACCGTTCTCGACCAGCAGCGGCACGTCGTGCACCACCACCGCGTCCGCCGGCGCCGCCGCCCGCAGCTCGGCGGACCGCCGCGCCACCAGCGGATGGACGATGGCGTTGAGAGCGGCCAGCCGCGCCGGATCGGAGAAGACGATCCGCCCCAGCCGCTCGCGGTCCAGTGTGCCGTCCCGAGCCAGCACCCCGGGACCGAACTCGGCGACGACCGCCGCCAACCCCTCCGTTCCCGGCTCGACCACTTCGCGGGCGACGCGGTCGGCGTCCACGACGACCGCCCCGCGCTCCGCCAGCAGACGGGTGACCGCGCTCTTCCCGGAACCGATCCCGCCGGTGAGTCCCACTGTCAGCATGGGCGGCAGGCTACCGGGCGGGCCCGTCGGACCGGGCCGACGGGCCCGAGGGGCCCGGCGATCGCTAGGGGCCCGCGGGTGGGGTGTCCCCGCCCCGCGGCCCCTCCTGCTCGGCGAGGAAGCGCTCGAAGACCGCCCCCAACTCGTCGGCGGAGGGCAACTCGGCCGGCTCGGCGACCAGGTTCCCCCGGGTCGCGGCCCCGGCCACCGCGTCGTACTGCTGCTCCAGCCCCCTGACGACCGCCACCAGCTCGTTGTCGCCCTCGGCCAGCTCCCGGTCGATCTCCTCGCGCACCCGCAGCGAGCGGGAGCGCAGGCTCTGGGCGATCTCCGGCAGCACCAGCCCGGTGGCGCCGGTCAGCGCCTCCAGCACCACCAGCGCCGAGTCCGGGTACCGGGACCGGGCGATGTAGTGCGGGACGTGCGCGGCGATGCCCAGCACGTCGTGACCCGCCTGGGAGAGCCGCAACTCCAGCAGGGAGGCCGCGCTGCCGGGCACCTGCGCCTCGTCGAAGAGGTCGTTGCGCGCCGGGACCAGCTCCGAACGGTTGCCGTGCGAGGTCAGGCCGACGGGCCGGGTGTGCGGAACGCCCATCGGGATGCCGTGGAAACCGACGGTCAGACGGACCCGCAGGCGCTCCACGATCTCCCGCACCGCCTCGGCGAACCGCTCCCACTCCACGTCCGGTTCGGGGCCGGAGAGCACCAGGAAGGGCTTTCGGGTGTCGTCGTGGACCAGCCGCACCTCCAGCCGGGGCGCGCGGAAATCGGTCCAGCGGTCGCGCCGGAAGGTCATCACCGGCCGGCGGGCGCGGTAGTCCACCAGACGGTCGTGGTCGAATCGGGCCACGGTCACGCCCGGCCGGCGGTCGTCGAGCAGTTCCTCGATCAGTTGGGTTCCGGTCTCCCCCGCGTCGAGGAATCCCTCGAAGTGGTGGAGGAGCACCGGGCCGACCGGGGCGTCGGAGTCGGTGCCGGTGTCGGTGGGGGTGTCGGCGTCGGCATGGGGGTCGACCGAGATGGCCTCGGCCATGGCCAAGCCCTCCGGCACCCACTCGTACAGGTCCTGTGGATCGTGCACCGTGACCGCCGCTCCTTCCGTGCCGTGGTGGTCCGTCGCGAGCCGGCCCCGTACCCGGAACGGCACGGGAACCGATCGCCCCGTCCGGGGCGCTCCTCGTGATCAACGCGTTCGGGGCGTCGGGCATTCCCCCGAACGGGGGTCGGGAAACGGCGGAACCCGCCCCCGGTGGTTCGGGGACGGGTTCCGCCGCGATCCGCGGTGCCCGCCGCGGGCGACATCACCCGCGGGAGGGAACTCAGCTCTGGCCGCCGGCCAGCTTCTCGCGCAGGGCGGCGAGGGCCTCGTCGGAGGCCAGCGCGCCGGTGTCCTCACCCGGGTCCGAGGAGTACGAGCCGCCGCCACCGGCCTGCGGCGCGGCGCTGCCGGCCTCGGCCTCGGCCTCGGCGTCGGCCTCCCGGGACTTGATGACCTGGGCCTGGTGCTGCTCGAAGCGGGTCTGCGCCTCGGCGTACTGCTGCTCCCACTCCTCCCGCTGCTTCTCGTAGCCGGGCAGCCAGTCGTTGGCCTCCGGGTCGAAGCCCTCGGGGTAGATGTAGTTGCCCTGGTCGTCGTAGGACGCGGCCATGCCGTAGAGGGTCGGGTCGAACTCGACGGCCATCGGGTCGGCGCCGAAGGTCTCGTTGGCCTGCTTGAGCGACAGGCTGATCCGACGACGGTCGAGGTCGATGTCGATGACCTTGACGAAGATCTCGTCGTTGACCTGGACGACCTGCTCCGGGATCTCCACGTGGCGCTCGGCCAGCTCGGAGATGTGGACCAGGCCCTCGATGCCCTCGTCCACCCGGACGAACGCGCCGAACGGCACCAGCTTGGTGACCTTGCCGGGGACGACCTGGCCGATCTGGTGGGTCCGGGCGAACTGCTGCCACGGGTCCTCCTGCGTCGCCTTGAGCGACAGCGAGACCCGCTCGCGGTCCATGTCGACGTCCAGGACCTCGACGGTGACCTCCTGGCCGACCTCGACGACCTCGGAGGGGTGGTCGATGTGCTTCCAGGACAGCTCGGAGACGTGCACCAGGCCGTCCACGCCACCCAGGTCCACGAAGGCACCGAAGTTGACGATGGAGGAGACGACGCCGGAGCGCACCTGACCCTTCTGGAGGGTGGTGAGGAAGGTCTGGCGGACCTCGCTCTGGGTCTGCTCCAGCCAGGCGCGACGGGACAGGACCACGTTGTTGCGGTTCTTGTCCAGCTCGATGATCTTGGCCTCGAGCTCCTTGCCCACGTAGGGCTGGAGGTCACGGACGCGGCGCATCTCCACGAGGGAGGCGGGGAGGAAGCCGCGCAGGCCGATGTCGAGGATGAGACCACCCTTGACGACCTCGATGACGGTACCGGTGACGATGCCGTCCTCGTCCTTGATCTTCTCGATCGTGCCCCAGGCCCGCTCGTACTGCGCGCGCTTCTTGGACAGGATCAGACGACCCTCCTTGTCCTCCTTCTGGAGGACCAGGGCCTCGATCTCGTCACCGACGGCGACGACCTCGTTGGGGTCGACGTCGTGCTTGATCGACAGCTCGCGGGAGGGGATCACACCCTCGGTCTTGTAACCGATGTCGAGCAGGACCTCGTCCCGGTCGACCTTCACGATGACGCCGTCGACGATGTCGCCGTCGTTGAAGTACTTGATCGTCTCGTCGATCGCGGCGAGGAAGGCTTCCTCGGAACCGATGTCGTTGACCGCAACCTGCGGGGTGGCCACGGTGGTCTCGGTGCTGCTCGTCATGTGGTAAAGGGCTCCGGTACGGACAGAATGTCGTCGGCACTACCACGCCACGAACCCGTATCGCACCGCCGAAGCCGGACAGCCCGGGAGACGCCGCACCGAAGATCCCTTGAGATTTCCGAAAAGCGCCCCGACAACCGAGGGGACATACAACAAGTGCGAGCGCGACCTGCTCCGTCCGAGGCGCGCAGGTCCGCAGCGCGTCTTATAGCATACGGGCGCTTTCGACCCCGGTCAATGCGCGCTTCCGCCCAGCGGGGGCGGTATCAGGACAGAACCGGCAACCCCGTTCGGGACTTCCCCC
>NZ_VKHS01000540.1 GCF_014141525.1 Streptomyces calidiresistens | reverse complement strand
CCCCGACACCCCCACCGAGAGGTATTTTCTCGAATAGAGAGACAATCCATCTCACTCCACGAACTTCCGTGGACAGTCGAAGGACCCCGTGCCACGGTTCCGCACATGTCCCGAGCCGGAACCCCCCTGGTCGGTCGACTCCACGTCGACCTCGGCCGCGTCTTCAGCGCCATCTGTCGGCCACGCTGAGCGCACCTTCGCGCCCGTTCCCGGATCCGCCGCATCGCGGCACCCTCGCCCGCGGGGACATCACCCCGCCGGGACATCACGGCCCTCGTCTCCTCGACGAGGGGCGCGGATCCGCCCCCTCCCGCTCCCCGATCCCGGGGATCGCCGGTCGATCCGACCGCTCCGGAGGGTGACGCCTCCGTTCCCGCCCGGCACCGTCGCGCGGCCTCCCGGCGCCCCCGGGGGCTTTCGGCCTCGACGTCGATGCCCCCACCTCCTCACCCGGTCCGGCCGCACGGCCGGACCGCTCATCCCTCCTTTCCCGGAAAGGCCTCTCCGTCATGTCCCCGCTCAGTCGCCCCCGTCGCCGTCCGGCGTCCCGGTTCCCCGGTGGCCTGCCGGTCCTCGCCGCCGCCCTGCTCGCCTCCTCCCTCACCGCCTGCGGCTACGGCTCCGCCGGCCCGGACACGTCGTCGACCGGGAACCCCCCCGCTCCCGCGGCGGAGGGCGAGGCGCTTTCCGCCGATGAGGTCTCCATCGGTTACTTCGCCAACATCACCCACGGCACCGCTCTGGTGGGCCTGGCGGAGGGCGGGCCCATTCGGGAGGAACTGGGGGGCACCGCTCTCAGGACACAGGTGTTCAACGCCGGGCCCTCCGCCATCGAGGCACTGAACGCGGGGGCGGTGGACATCACCTTCATCGGTCCCAACCCGGCCATCAATGGCTACGTGCAATCAGGCGGACGAAACCTGCGCATCGTCGCCGGCGCGGCCTCCGGAGGCGCCTCCCTGGTCGTGAATCCCGACAACGTGGAGAACCCGGAGGACCTCCGGGGCAAGCGGATCGCCACCCCGCAACTGGGCAACACCCAGGACGTGGCGCTGCTGAACTACCTGGACGAACAGGGCTTCGAGGTGGACGGCGAATCGGGGACGGGGGATGTCACCGTGCTGCGCATCGCGAACGCCGAGATCCCCCCGGCGTTCGAGAACGGCTCCATCGACGGTGCCTGGGTACCCGAGCCGACCGCCGCCAAGCTGGTCTCCCGGGGAGCCGTGACCCTCCTGGACGAGGGCGACCTGTGGGAGGACGGCCGCTACGTGGTCACCCATGTCATCGCCTCCCAGGAGTTCCTGGCCGATCACCCCGATGTCGTGGAGGCGGTGATCCGCGGCGTGGTGAGGTCCAACGCCCTGATCGACGAGAACCCCGAGGAGGCGAAGGCAACCATCAACTCCGCCCTGGAGGAGCTCTCCGGCGCGGCACTTCCCGACGAGGTTCTGGACCCCGCCTTCGAGCACGTCGAGTTCCTCAACGACCCCTTGGCCGGAACGTTGAGCGCGGGGGCCGAGCACGCCGTGGCCGCCGGCCTGCTGGCCGAGCCCGACCTCACCGGCATCTACGACCTGCGGCTGCTCAACAAGGTCCTGGCCGAGGAGGGGGAGCCGGAGATCACCGAGGACGCCGGCCTCGGCACCGACTGACCGCCCCCACCCCTTTCCGGAGACGCGCTCATGACCACAGCTCCCCTCACCACGACGCCCCACGACGGCCACCCGCCCCCTCCCGCGGTCGGCATCCACGGCGTGTCGAAGTCCTTCGGCCCCCGCGGGAGCCAACAGCCGGCCCTGGACGGCATCGACCTGACCGTGGCCCCGGGGGAGTTCGTCACCCTGCTGGGCGCCTCCGGATGCGGGAAATCCACCCTGCTCAACCTGATCGCGGGACTCGATGAGCCGTCCGCCGGCGAGATCCACCTCTCCGGCGGACGCCCCGCCCTGATGTTCCAGGAACACGCCCTGCTCCCCTGGCTCACCGCCGGCCGGAACATCGACCTGGCCCTGAGGCTGCGCGGCCTCCCCGCCCCGGAACGGCGCACGGAGACCGAGCGGTTGCTGGAACTGGTCCGACTCGGCGGCAGCCGTGACAAGAGGATCCACGAACTGTCCGGTGGGATGCGGCAGCGGGTGGCACTGGCCAGGGCGCTCGCCCAGGACAGTCGCCTGCTGCTGATGGACGAGCCGTTCGCCGCACTGGACGCCATCACCCGGGACGTGCTGCACGAGGAACTCGTCCGGATCCACTCCGCCACCGGTGTCTCCGTGCTGTTCGTCACCCACAACGTCCGCGAGGCGGTCCGCCTGGCCCAGCGGGTCGTCCTCCTCTCCTCCCGCCCGGGCCGGGTGGTCGGGGAATGGGAGGTCGCCATTCCCCAACCCCGGCGCATCGAGGACGCGGAGGTCTCCGCCCTCTCACTGGACATCACCGACCACCTGCGCAGGGAGATCCGACGCCATGGCCGCCACTGACCGCTCCTCTCCCACCACCCCACCCGGGTCCTCTCCCACCACCCCACGGGCCGAGGGCTCGGACCGGGAACTGGCCGACCTGGAGGCCGGCCTCGACGCCCTGGAGACCCGCACCCCGCCGGACGCGCCCCGGTGGGGCCGCCTGGTGCGCACGAAGATGGTGCCGCCCCTGGTGGCGGTCGCCCTGGTGCTGACGGTGTGGCAAATCGCCCACCTCTCCGGGATCAAACCCGATTACGTGCTCCCCGGCCCCTGGGACGTGTGGAACGAGATCGACACGATGTGGCGACGGGGCACCCTGTTGGACTTCGTGTGGACCAGCGTCTCCCGGGGGCTCCTCGGCTTCGCCGTCGCCATCGCCATCGGCACCCCGCTGGGCCTGCTCATCGCCCGCTTCGCGGTGGTGCGGGCGGCGATCGGGCCGATCGTGACGGGGTTGCAGTCGCTCCCCTCGATCGCGTGGGTCCCGGCGGCGATCATCTGGTTCGGGCTGAGCAACGGCACCATCTACGCCGTGATCCTGCTGGGTGCCGTGCCCTCGATCGCCAACGGCATCGTGGCCGGGGTGGACCAGATCCCGCCGCTTCACCTGAAGGTGGGGCGGGTGCTGGGGGCCCGCGGTTTCACCGCCGTGCGCCACATCCTGCTGCCCGCCGCCCTCCCCGGCTATGTCGCGGGCCTCAAGCAGGGGTGGGCCTTCGCCTGGCGCTCGCTGATGGCGGCCGAACTCATCGTCCACTCCCCCGACCTGGGCACCGGTCTGGGGCAACTCATGGAGAACTACCGGACGCTGTCCAACATGTCGGGAGTGCTGGCCTCGATCATCCTCATCCTCCTGGTGGGCATCGCCATTGATCTGCTCCTGTTCTCCCCTCTGGAACGCCGCATCCTGCGCAATCGGGGCCTACTGGTGCGCGCCGGCGGGTGAGGGGCGATGTCCCCTTTCCCCTGTTTTCCCCTGTCCGTCCCTTTCCCTTCCGCCGGGTCCGGCCCCCATCGGGGGACGAGGGCTTCCCGGTGGTTCAGTCGCCGATCTCCCGGTGGAGGTACAGGGCGCGGTCGCCGGAATCGGGCTCGATGTCGGTGAAGCCGTGCCGGGCGTGGAAGCGCCGGGCGTCGGTGTCCCCCTCGTCGACGTTGATCTCGACCGGGGAGACGCCCTCCTCGACCGCGTCGGCGAGCGGACGCCGCATCAGGCTGCCGCCGATGCCGCGTCCGCGCAGGTGGGGCACCACGTGGAGCTCGTCGAGGAGGGCGACCGGCCCGTCGTACCGGACGTTCGGCCGCCGGGTGACCGGAGCGACGCCGACCGCGGGGTGACGGACGAGGAGCGCGGTGGTGAGAGGGGCGGCGAGCAGCCGTGCCGGGCGGGCGGCCAGGACCTCCG
>NZ_VKHS01000054.1 GCF_014141525.1 Streptomyces calidiresistens | reverse complement strand
GGGCGGAGGGGCCGGCGTGCCCCACCCCGGAAACGCCGAGCCGGGCCCCTCCTCGAAGGGAGGGACCCGGCTCGGGGGAACGTCACGCGATCGGGATACCCGGTGTCCGATGCGCCGGAGGCGGTCTCGGGATCACCGGGGCGGGCGCCGCACGCACGCACGTGGCGAACGTCGGACGTGTGCGGGGCCCGGCACCGTCCGGGGCGGAGAGAGGGGCCGCCGGTTCCGGAACGGGATCGGCTCGAGGGGCGTGCGCTCCCCGGCGCGTGTCGGTTCGTCCGTCCGGCCGGGGGCCCGACGGGAACCGTCACCCGCGAAGGGGTCAGGCGTTCAGCGACCCGAGCTGCTTGGCCAGCGCCGACTTCTTGTTGGCGGCGTTGTTGGGGTGCAGCACACCCTTGCTGACGGCCTTGTCCAGCTTGCGGGAGGCGGCGCGGGTGGCGGCGCCGGCCTGCTCGGCGTCACCGGCCGCGACGGCCTCGCGGGCACGGCGGATGGCGGTCTTCAGCTCGGACTTGACGGCCTTGTTGCGCTGCCGGGCCTTCTCGTTGGTCTTGATGCGCTTGATCTGGGACTTGATGTTCGCCACGAAATGAGCCTTCTCGGGGTCGGGGGTTCCGATACGGGTGTCCCCGGTGGTCTCCGGCGCGGTGCCGGGGCGGGGACGGCGCCCGGTCCCCGCCGTCGGTCGGAGCCGACGCGCGCGCGGGACGGAGGCACGGCAGACGACTCTACCAGCGGGCCGAGTCCGGGTCCCAATCGGCGGGCCGGCCCCTCACCGGCGGGGTCGAATCGGCGCGGTGCCGGTGCCGGATCGCGTCGGGCCGCCGGGGGAACCGGCCCGGCGGCGGCCCTGCGACGGTGGGGTACGGCCGCCCCGCGTCGTCATGGGACCATGGGGGGAGAACCCCCTATCATCCCGGGAACCCGGGGCCCGGCCCGCCGGTCCCTCCCGGCCCGCAGAATCCCAGACCTCCACCCGACAGGACCCCGCGTGCCCGCGACGACCCTTTCGAACGCTCCGGAGCCGAGCCGCACCGATCCGGCCGTCATCCGCAACTTCTGCATCATCGCGCACATCGACCACGGCAAGTCGACCCTCGCCGACCGGATGCTCCAGCTCACCGAGGTGGTGGACAACCGGCAGATGCGCGCGCAGTACCTGGACCGGATGGACATCGAACGGGAACGCGGCATCACCATCAAGTCGCAGGCCGTGCGGATGCCGTGGGAGTACGAGGGCACCGCGCACATCCTGAACATGATCGACACCCCGGGCCACGTGGACTTCACCTACGAGGTCTCCCGTTCGCTGGCCGCCTGCGAGGGGTGCGTGCTGCTGGTCGACGCCGCCCAGGGCATCGAGGCGCAGACACTGGCCAACCTCTACCTGGCGATGGAGAACGACCTCACCATCATCCCGGTCCTCAACAAGATCGACCTGCCGGCGGCGCAGCCGGAGAAGTTCGCGGGCGAGCTGGCGCACCTGATCGGCTGCGAGCCCGACGAGGTGCTGCGGGTCTCGGCGAAGACCGGCGAGGGCGTGGGGGAGTTGCTGGACGAGGTGGTGCGCCGGGTGCCGCGCCCCGTCGGCGACGCCGACGCCCCGGCCCGCGCGATGATCTTCGACTCGGTCTACGACGCCTACCGGGGCGTGGTGACCTACGTGAAGATGGTCGACGGTCGGCTGGGGCACCGCGACCGGATCCGGATGATGTCCACCGGCGCCGGCCACGAGCTGTTGGAGATCGGTGTCAGCTCCCCGGAGATGACCGTCGCGGACGGCCTGTCGGTGGGTGAGGTGGGATACCTCATCACCGGGGTGAAGGACGTGCGGCAGTCCAAGGTGGGCGACACCGTCACCCACCAGCGCGAGGGTGCCACCGAGGCGCTGGGCGGCTACAAGGACCCCAAGCCGATGGTGTTCTCCGGCCTGTACCCGCTGGACGGCTCGGACTACCCGGACCTGCGCGACGCCCTGGACAAGCTGCAGCTCAACGACGCCGCGCTGGTCTACGAGCCGGAGACCTCGGCGGCGCTGGGCTTCGGTTTCCGGGTGGGCTTCCTGGGGCTGCTGCACCTGGAGGTCATCCGGGAACGCCTGGAGCGGGAGTTCGGCCTCGACCTGATCGCCACCGCCCCCAACGTCGTCTACACGGTGACGATGGAGGACGGCACCGAGCACGTGGTGACCAACCCCAGCGAGTACCCGACCGGCAAGATCGCCGAGGTCCGCGAGCCGGTGGTGCGGGCGACCCTGATCGCGCCCAGCGAGTTCATCGGGGCGATCATGGAGCTGTGCCAGAGCCGGCGCGGGTCCCTGCTGGGCATGGACTACCTCTCCGAGGAGCGCGTGGAGCTGCGCTACACCCTGCCGCTGGCCGAGATCGTCTTCGACTTCTTCGACGCCCTGAAGTCGAAGACCCGCGGCTACGCCTCCCTCGACTACGAGACCACCGGCGACCAGGCCGCCGACCTGGTGAAGGTCGACATCCTGCTGCACGGCGACAAGGTGGACGCCTTCTCGGCGATCGTGCACCGCGACAAGGCCTACGCGTACGGCGTGAAGATGGCCTCCAAGCTGCGGGAGCTGATCCCCCGGCAGCAGTTCGAGGTCCCGATCCAGGCGGCCATCGGCGCGCGGGTCATCGCCCGCGAGACGGTGCGCGCCATCCGCAAGGACGTGCTCTCCAAGTGTTACGGCGGTGACATCTCCCGCAAGCGGAAGCTGCTGGAGAAGCAGAAGGAGGGCAAGAAGCGGATGAAGGTCGTCGGCCGGGTGGAGGTGCCGCAGGAGGCGTTCATCGCGGCGCTCTCCTCCGACTCCGACGGCGGCGGCGAGAACAAGGGGCGCGGCAAGTAGGCGACCCGCCGACCCCGACGGCGAACGGGTCGGACGGCCGGGGCCGACACACCGCCCCGGCCGTCCGACCCGTTCGGCCCGATCCGATCCCCCGGACGGGGGAACCCGCCCACCGTTCGGGAGGCGGGGTCGGCGACGGGCCGCGACGGCGGGCGGGCCCCCCGGGGGGCGGGCCCTCCGGGCCCGCTTCCCCGCCCCGGGGCCCGTCGACCGGCCGCGATGCCCCGGTGCACGAGGGGGGCCTCGCGGCTCCCCCTCGCGTCGATCCTCCGGGCCGTAGAATGGGCACAGGCTCATATCGACCGGCACACGGACTCTTACGCGGGAGCGCCGGCCCATCTAGGGTGAGCGCCACTCGAGGTTACTCGTGAGTCACCCCAAAGAAGTGCGGGACCCGGAGGAAGTCGTGAGCGAGAAGCAGAATCCGATCGAGAATCGTCCGCCGTCCGTGGCGCACCTCTTCCTCGATCGGGTCGAGGCAACCCCCGACAAGGAGGCGTACCGCTACCCGGTGCCCTCCGCCGGCGACGGCCCCGACGACTGGCGCGCCTACACCTGGGGCGAGGCCGCGCAGCGCGTCTTCGCCATCGCCGCCGGACTCATGTCCCTGGGCATCCGCCCCGAGGAGCGGGTGGCCATCGCCTCCTCCACCCGGGTGGACTGGATCCTCGCCGACCTCGGCATCCTCTGCGCCGGCGCCGCCACCACCACGGTGTACCCGCAGACCAACGCCGACGAGACCGCCTTCATCCTGAAGGACTCCGGCAGCCGCGTCCTGATCGCGGAGGACGCCGCGCAGCTCGCGAAGGCCCGTGAGCGCCGCTCCGAGCTGCCGGACCTGGCGCACGTGGTCGTCATCGAGACCGCCGACGCGGTGGCCGCCCCGGAGGACCCGGAGGGGTGGGTGCTCTCCCTGGAGGAGCTGGCCGAGCGCGGCCGCGCCCACCTGGAGAAGAACCCCGAGGCGGTGCGGGAGTCCGTGGCCTCGCTGCGCGCCGACCAGCTGGCCACCCTCATCTACACCTCCGGCACCACCGGCCGGCCCAAGGGCGTGCGGTTGCGCCACGACGCGTGGTCCTACATGGGGTACGCCATCGAGGCCATCGAGCTGATGGAGCCGGACGACCTCTCCTACCTGTGGCTGCCGCTGGCCCACGTCTTCGGCAAGGTGCTGATCGCCGGCCAGATCAGGATCGGTCACTCGGCCGCCGTGGACGGTCGGGTCGAGAAGATCATCGAGAACCTGCCGGTGGTCCGCCCCACCTACATGGCCTCCGTGCCGCGCATCTTCGAGAAGGTCTACAACGGTGCCGCCAACAAGGCCCGGGAGGGCGGCGCGGCCAAGTACAAGATCTTCACGTGGGCGGCCGGGGTCGCGAAGGAGTACGGCCGGGTCACCCAGGACAACTTCTTCCGCACCGGCGTGCGCACCGCGCCCTTGGGCCTGCGGGTCAAGCACGCGGTCGCCGACAAGCTCGTCTACTCCAAGCTGCGCGAGCGCTTCGGCGGTCGGATGCGGGCCTGCGTCTCGGGGTCGGCGGCGCTCGCCCCGGAGATCGGTTACTTCTTCTCCGGTGCCGGTATCCACATCCTGGAGGGCTACGGCCTGACCGAGAGCAGCGCCGCCAACTTCGTGAACCCGGGCACCGCCTACCGCACCGGCACCGTCGGCAAGGCGCTGCCCGGCCTGGAGGTGCGCATCGCCGACGACGGCGAGATCCTGCTGCGCGGGCCCGGTGTCATGGAGGGCTACCACGGGCTGCCGGAGAAGACCGCCGAGGTGCTGGAGCCGGACGGCTGGTTCCACACCGGTGACATCGGCGAGCTGTCCGACGACGGCTACCTGCGGATCACCGACCGCAAGAAGGACCTGTTCAAGACCTCCGGCGGCAAGTACGTGGCGCCGACCGAGGTCGAGGGCCGGTTCAAGGCGGTGTGCCCCTACGTCTCGAACATCCTGGTCATCGGCGCGGACCGGAACTTCTGCACCGCGCTGATCGCCCTGGACGAGGTCTCCCTGATGGCCTGGGCGCAGGAGAACGGCCTGGAGGGCTCGGACTACGCGCAGGTGGTCGCCGATCCCCGCACCCGGGAGATGGTCGACGGGTACGTGCAGCAGCTCAACGAGGGTCTCCAGCGCTGGCAGACCATCAAGAAGTTCCGCATCCTGCCGCGCGACCTGGACGTGGAGCACGGGGAGCTCACCCCGAGCCTGAAGCTCAAGCGGCCGGTGGTGGAGAAGGAGTACGGCCACCTCATCGAGGAGATGTACGACGGCGCCAAGGTCGGCTGACCGGATCGTGCGACGGGGGCGGGACCACGGGGTCCCGCCCCCTCGGCGTGCCCGCCGGGCGTCGGACGGGCCTCGGACCGGGGGCGGGCGCGCGGACGGGTCAGTCGACCAGGTCCCGGGCCACCGCGTCGGCCAGCAGCCGGCCGCGCAGGGTCAGGGCCGCCCGTCCCGCGGCGAAGGCGTCCTCCCGCAGCAGGCCGTCGCCCAGGTACCGCTCGGCGGCGGCGCGACCGGCGGGCTCCAGCACCTCCAGCGGGCAGCCCTCGACCATGCGCAGTTCCAACAGGACGCGCTCGACGCGCCGCTCGGCGGCGGTCAGGACCTCCCTTCCCGCGCCGGGGGAACGCCCCTCGGTCAGCGCGCGGGCGTACGCGCCGGGATGGCGCGCGTTCCACCACCGCACCCCGCCGACGTGGCCGTGCGCGCCGGGGCCGGCGCCCCACCAGTCGCCGCCGGTCCAGTACAGCTCGTTGTGGCGACAGCGCCCGGCGGGCGAGGTCGCCCAGTTCGAGACCTCGTACCAGGAGAACCCGGCGGCGGAGAGCGTCTCCTCGGCGATCAGGTACCGGTCGGCGTGCACGTCGTCGTCGATGGACGGGATCTCGCCCCGCCGCACCCGGCGGGCCAGCGCGGTGCCCTCCTCCACGATGAGCGAGTAGGCCGACAGGTGGTCCGGGCCGGCACCGATCGCCGCCTCCAGGGAGGCCCGCCAGTCGTCGTCGCTCTCGCCCGGGGTGCCGTGGATGAGGTCCAGGCTGATGTGGTCGAACCCGGCGGCCCGGGCCTCGGCCACGCACTCCTCCGGGCGCCCGGGCCGGTGCCGGCGGTCCAGGATCCGCAGGACGTGCTCGCGCGCGCTCTGCATGCCGAAGGAGATCCGGGTGAAGCCGGCCTCGCGGAGGGCGGCGAGCCGGGCGGGGTCCACGGACTCGGGATTGGCCTCGATGGTGGCCTCCGCGTCCGGCGCCAGCCCGAACTCCTGCCGCAGCGCCTCCAGCAGCCGTCCCGGGTCCCGCACCGGCAGCAGGGTGGGGGTGCCGCCGCCCAGGAAGACGGTCTCCACCGGGCGGGGATCGTCCCCCAGCACCTTGCGGGCGAGCCGGATCTCCTCGATCAACAGGTCGGTGAAGTTCTCCCGGTTCACCCCGGCGCCCTCGGGGCCGCGCAGCTCCTCGGCGACGTAGGTGTTGAAGTCGCAGTAGCCGCAGCGGGAGGCGCAGAAGGGGACGTGCAGGTAGAAGCCGAGGGGGCGGCCGGCGGCGCCGTCGAGCGCGCCGGGCGGCAGCGAGCCGTCGGCGGGGACCGGCTCGCCCCCGAGGGGGATGGAAGGCATGGGTTCCATTGTCCCGGACGCGCTCCCGGGGCGGGGCCGGGACCGTCTGGCCCCGCGTTCGCGCGGGTCAGGGGCCGGTGGGGCCGCCCACGGTCACGTGGTCGATGAGGTGCTCCACCGGGCCCAGCAGCGCCGGCTCCAGGTCCCGGTAGGACCGCACCGACCCCAGGATGCGCCGCCAGGCGGCGCCGGTGTTCCCCGGCCAGCCCAGGGCCCGGCACACCCCGGTCTTCCAGTCCTGTCCCCGCGGCACCCGGGGCCAGGCGTCGATGCCCACCGAGGAGGGCTTGACCGCCTCCCACACGTCCACGAAGGGATGTCCGGTGACCAGCACGTGCTCCCCGGAGACCTCCGCCGCGATGCGGGATTCCTTGCTGCCGGGCACCAGGTGGTCCACCAACACGCCCAGGCGGGCGTCGGGTCCGGGGGAGAACTCCGCGACGATCGCCGGAAGGTCGTCGATGCCCTCCAGGTACTCGACGACGACCCCCTCGATCCGCAGGTCGTCACCCCACACCTTCTCCACCAGTTCGGCGTCGTGGCGCCCCTCGACGTAGATCCGCCCGGCGCGCGCCACCCGGGCTCGGGCCCCGGGGAGGGCCACCGATCCGGAGGCGGTCCGCCCCGGGGCCGGGGCGCCCGGCCGGTCCGGCGCGCGCTCCGGGCGCGGACGGACCAGGGTCACCGGCCGGCCCTCCAACAGGAAACCCGCCGGTTCCAGGGGGAAGACCCGCTGCTTGCCGAAGCGGTCCTCCAGGGTGACGGTGGGGCCCTGCGCGGTCCGCTCGCACCGGATCACGGCCCCGCAGAAGCCGGTGACCGCCTCCTCCACCACCAGGTCGGGCTCGGCGGGGACCTCGGGCACGGGGGCCCGCTTCCGCTTCCACGGCGGGGTGAGGTCGGGGCCGTACTCACGCATGCGCACCGGCCGAGTCTAGAACGACGTCCCCGTCCGGTCGGTGAGCGCGCGGGGGTGTCGTCCCCCGGCGCCGCGGGGGCGGCCCCCGGTGTTCACCCCTCGGTGGACGCCGCGAACCGTCCCGCCAGGGCCGCGCGTTGGGAGCGCAGGAAGGCGGCGTTCACCACCGCTCCGTGGCCGGGCACGTAACGGGCCCCCTCGCCGGCGACGCGCAGCAGTCGGTCGATCGCCCCGGGCCAGCCGGCGGGGTGGGCGTCCGGGCCGGCCTGCGGCTCGCCGGACTCCTCCACCACGTCCCCGCAGAAGACCACCGGCGGAATTCCCGGCGCGCCGGTCACCAGCAGGGCCAGGTCGTGGTGGGTGTGGGCGGGGCCGAGCCCCACCGCCACCACCCGGCGCCCGGCCGGGTGGGTCTCCGCGGGCAGGTCGAGGGTCGGGATCGACGCGGCGTTCCCGGCCGGGGGCACCTCCCGCCACTCCCACCGGCCGGCCGTCAGGGCCTCGCCGGCGGCGCGGGCGGAGTCGGGGTCCAGGCCGTGCCGGACGGCGTCCGCCACGAGGCCCGCCGGGTCCGCCGGCACGCCCGCCGCCGGCACGTCCCCGGAGAGCAGGGCCCGGGTGCCGGCCGCCGCCACGGGCACGGTGTCCGGGAGGCCGCCGAGCCCCAACAGGTGATCGAAGTGCGGGTGCGTGATCAGGACGTGTCGCACGGGGACACCCGCCACCCGTTCCGCCGACCGGCGCACCGCCGCACCCTCGGACGGGGTGGACCCGGTGTCCACGAGCACGGCCGCGGTCGGCCCGACGACCAGGCCCACCGTGGCGTCCCAGCCGGGCAGCCGACGGCGCAGCACGCCCGGCGCGACCCGCTCCCAGCCGTCCTCCCCGGCGGGCCCCGCGCCCTCGCCGGGGGCGTGCTCCCGGCCCTCCGCGGGCGCCCCGGGCCCGGTCCCGCGCACGGAGGGGGTGTCCCCGGGGGTGTCGTTCGGGTCGGTGATCGCCATGCCGTCGACCGTACCCGTCGGCCCCGGGACGCCCCCGGCGGACGGCCGTTCCCGGTGGGGCCCGCGGGCCGCTCCCGCACCGGCGTGCGGCGATTCCCGGTCACCACCGGCACCCTCGTCCCCCCACCGGGGCCGGCGCGGGGGCACCGGCGCGCGATACCGTCGAGCGGGCGGGCTTTCCCCGGCCGCGGTACCCGGCCGTACACTGGCTCCGGGACCTCTGGCACTCACCGGACGGGAGTGCCGGCACAGCAGGGCGGGTAACGGGCCGGACGGGAGGTGCGCGGCATGCTGAGCGAACGCAGACTTCAGGTGTTGCGGGCGATCGTCCAGGACTACGTGGGCACCCAGGAGCCGGTGGGGTCCAAGGCCCTCACCGAGCGGCACAACCTGCGGGTGTCCCCGGCGACGGTGCGCAACGACATGGCGGCGCTGGAGGAGGAGGGCTACATCGCCCAGCCCCACACCAGCGCGGGTCGGGTGCCCACGGACAAGGGCTACCGGCTCTTCGTGGACAAGCTCGCCGACGTCAAGCCCCTCTCGCGGGCCGAGCGCCGGGCGATCCGCAGCTTCCTGGAGAGCGCGGTGGACCTCGACGACGTGGTGGGTCGCACGGTGCGCCTGCTCGCGCAGTTGACCCGGCAGGTCGCCGTGGTCCAGTACCCCTCGCTCTCGCGTTCGACGGTGCGGCACGTGGAGTTGCTCGCCCTGGCCCCCGCGCGGGTGATGCTGGTGCTGATCACCGACACCGGCCGCGTCGAGCAGCGGGTCATCGACTGCCCCGCCCCGATCGGGGAGGCGTCCCTGGCCGATCTGCGGGCCCGGCTGAACGCCCGCATCGCGGGTGAGCGCTTCACCGAGGTTCCGCGCCTGGTGCAGGACCTCCCCGAGTCCTTCGACGCCGAGGACCGGGGGACGGTGCAGAGCGTGCTCGCCACCCTGCTGGAGACCCTGGTCGAGGAGACCGAGGAGCGGTTGATGATCGGCGGCACCGCCAACCTCACCCGCTTCGGGCAGGACTTCCCGCTCACCATCCGCCCGGTGCTCGAGGCGCTGGAGGAGCAGGTGGTGCTGCTCAAGCTGCTCGGTGAGGCCGGGAACTCGGAGATGACCGTTCGCATCGGGCGGGAGAACGCCCACGAGGGGCTCACCTCCACCTCGGTGGTGGCGGTGGGATACGGTTCCGGTGACGAGGCCGTGGCCAAGCTGGGTGTCGTCGGCCCCACCAGGATGGATTACCCCGGAACCATGGGTGCCGTGCGCGCGGTGGCCCGATACGTCGGACAGATCCTCGCGGAGAAATAAGTGGCGACTGACTACTACGCCGTCCTTGGTGTGCAGCGAGATGCCTCGCAGGATGAGATCAAGAAGGCGTTCCGACGTCTGGCCCGGGAACTGCACCCGGATGTGAATCCGGACCCCAAGACGCAGGAGCGGTTCAAGGAGATCAACACCGCCTACGAGGTGCTCTCCGACCCGCAGAAGAAGCAGATGTACGACCTGGGCGGCGACCCGATGGGCGGCGCCTCGGCCGGTGCGGGCTTCGGCGGCGCCGGGTTCGGCAACTTCTCCGACATCATGGACGCCTTCTTCGGCACCGCCGCCCAGCGCGGGCCGAAGTCGCGCACCCGTCGAGGTCAGGACGCCCTGATCCGGCTGGAGATCGACCTCAAGGAGGCGGCCTTCGGCACCACCCGGGAGATCCAGGTGGACACCGCCACCGTCTGCAACACCTGCAACGGCGAGGGGGCCGCGCCCGGCACCTCCGCGCAGACCTGCGACATGTGTCGCGGGCGCGGTGAGGTCTCCCAGGTCACCCGGTCCTTCCTCGGTCAGGTGATGACCTCCCGACCGTGTCCGCAGTGCCAGGGCTTCGGCACCGTGGTCCCCACCCCCTGCCCGGAGTGCGCGGGGGACGGCCGGGTGCGCTCGCGCCGGACGCTGACGGTGAAGATCCCGGCCGGTGTGGACAACGGCACCCGCATCCAGCTCGCCGGCGAGGGCGAGGTCGGTCCCGGTGGCGGCCCGCCCGGCGACCTGTACGTGGAGATCCGCGAGAAGCCGCACGAGGTCTTCCAGCGGCGCGGTGACGACCTGCACTGCACCGTGACCGTGCCGATGACCGCCGCCGCGCTGGGCACCAAGGTGCCGCTGGAGACCCTGGACGGCACCGAGGAGGTGGACATCCGACCCGGCACGCAGTCGGGGCAGTCCATCCCGCTGCACGGCCGCGGGGTCACCCACCTGCGGGGGAACGGCCGGGGCGATCTCGTGGTGCACGTCGAGGTGCAGACGCCGACCAAGCTCGACGCCGAGCAGGAGGAGTTGCTGCGCCGGTTGGCGGCGCTGCGCGGCGAGGAACGCCCCACGGGCCAGTTCCAGCCGGGCCAGCAGGGCTTGTTCTCCCGGCTCAAGGACGCCTGGAGCGGCCGGTGAGCCGGTCCACCGAGGGGCGGTCGGGCGGCCGGGGGACCCGGCGGTGACCGCCCCGCTCTTCGTGCACGGGGCCGTCGCCGGTGCCCGGACGGGCGAGGAGCTGTGGCTGGAGGGTCCGGAGGGCCGGCACGCCGTCTCGGTGAAGCGGCTGCGGATCGGTGAGGAACTGATCCTCGCCGACGGACTGGGCCACGGCGTGGCCGGCGAGGTGGTCGCGGTCGAGGGGCGCGACCGGTTGCGCGCGGTGGTGACCGCGGTGCGCCGGGAGCCGGTCCCCGAGCCCCCGGTGACCGTGGTGCAGGCGCTGCCGAAGGGCGACCGGGGCGAGGTGGCCGTGGAGACGCTCACCGAGACCGGGGTGGACACGATCGTCCCGTGGCAGGCCGCGCGGTGCGTGACCCGCTGGCGGGCCGAGCGCGGTGAGAAGGCGCTCACCAAGTGGCGGAACACCGCGCGGGAGGCGGGCAAGCAGTCCCGTCGGCTGCGGTTCCCCGAGGTCACCGGGGCGCACACCACCGAGGGCGTGGCCGCGTTGATCGCGGGGGCGATCGCTGCCGGTGGGACGGCCCTGGTGCTGCACGAATCGGCGTCCGTGCCCCTGGTCCGGGCCCTCGACCCCACCACCGGGGGACCGGTGGTGCTGGTGGTGGGCCCGGAGGGCGGCATCGCTCCGGAGGAGCTGACCGCCCTGGGGGAGGCGGGCGCCCGGCCGGTCCGGCTGGGTCCCGCCGTGCTGAGGACCTCCACCGCCGGGACGGTCGCCGCCGCGGTGGTGCTCTCCCGCACCCCCCGCTGGGCCTGATCCCGGCGGCCGGCGCGCCCGGCCGGGACGTCAGGGCCCGGGGCGGCCCGCCGGTCCGCCGGGAGGACCCGTCGCCCCGGGCGGGGGCTCGGGGTGCAGATCGGCCTCGGGCCCGGAGCCCGGGTCGGGGTGGCGGCGCAGGAGGACGAGGGCGACGGCCAGGCCGCCCCAGACCAGACCGATCGCGACGATCATCATGATGACGGCGCCCGCGGACATCAGGGGTTCCCCTTCCGGTCGGTGCGTCCCCGCTCCCGGGGGGCGCGGGTGTCGGAGGTGCCCGGGCCGCCGGGGGTGTTCGGCGGTCCCGGTGGGGCGCCCAGGGCGCCCCGCTTCGCCCCGGCGTCGGCCGGCGGTCCGGCCCGCCGGGAGAGCAGTGTCATCACCACGCCGAAGAGCAGCGCGGCCACCGCCACACCCCATCCCGCCCACAGCAGGAACGACGTGGCGTAACCCTCGTAGTTCTCGGAGAACTCGTCGATCAGGCTGTCGATCATCATCCAGCCCAGCACCAGCGGGGTGACCACCGCCAGGAAGAACCGCCACCAGCGGCCCAGCCGGATCGCCGAGGTCGCGTCGGCGTCCGCCTGCAGGACGGGCAGTTTGCGCAGGATCCAGGAGACGGTGATCACGATGACCAGGGCGGCCAGCGCGATGCCGTACTGGTTGATGAAGTGGTCGGCCGCGTCCAGCACGTACAGCCCGCCGTCCGTGGGGAAGAGCAGCAGGGAGACCACGGCGATCAGACCGCCGACCGACAGCACGGCGGGGACGCGGGCCATGCCGGTGCGGTCCTGCACGGCCGAGACCACCACCTGCACGATGCTGATGAGCGAGGAGATGCCGGCGACCACCAGGGAGCCGAAGAAGAGCACGCCGAAGAACCCGCCCAGCGGCATCTCCGAGATGATCTGCGGGAACGCCACGAAGGCCAGACCCAGCCCGGAGGTGGCCACCTCGTCCACCCCCACACCGGCGGCCGTGGCCATGAAGCCCAGGGTGGCGAAGACGCCGATGCCGGCGAAGATCTCGAAGGAACTGTTGGCGAAGCCGGCGACCAGACCCGAGCCGGTCAGGTCGGCGCGTCGCCGCAGGTAGGAGGCGTAGGTGATCATGATGCCGAAGCCGATGGACAGGGAGAAGAAGATCTGTCCGTAGGCGGCCACCCAGACGGTGCCGGAGGTCAGCGCCTCCCAGTCGGGGGAGAAGAAGGCGTCCAGGCCGAGTTCCGCGCCCTCCAGGGTGACCGCGCGGACCACGAGGATCAGGAAGAAGACCACCAGCAGCGGGATGAAGATCTTGTTGGCCCGCTCGATGCCGCGGCGCACGCCCAGGGCCAGGATGGCCAGGACCACCAGCCACACGGCGAGCAGGGGCCAGAACACACCGGGGACGAAGACCGAGAAGGAGCCCGGCGTGTCGGCGGTGCGCAGGAAGTCGCCGAACAGGAAGCCGTCCGGGTCGTCGCCCCAGCGCTGCCCGACCGAGAAGCCCACGTAGCGCACGGCCCAGGCGAGGATCACCGCGTAGTAGGTCGCGATGACGAAACAGATGGCGACCTGCCACCAGCCGATCGCCTCGGCGGGACGGGCCAGTTGGCGGAAGGCACCCGGCGGCGCGGCCCGGTACCGGCGGCCGATCGTGTACTCCAGGATCAGCAGCGGGATGCCCGCGGTGATCAGGGCGATGAGGTACGGCAGGAGGAAGGCGCCGCCACCGTTCTCGTAGCTGACGGCGGGGAAACGCCAGATGTTGCCCAGGCCGATGGCGGAGCCGATCGCGGCGAGGATGAAACCGGCCCGGGTGCCCCACTGTTCACGGGGCAGGCCCGGGACCGCGCCGGAGGGGCCGCCGGTGGGGGGTGGGGACGACTGCTGAGCCATCGCGAACTGCCCTTCGTGCTCCCGGGGTACGCGGTCGGGGTCGGATCGGGTCGGTCGGCATCGGAT
>NZ_VKHS01000539.1 GCF_014141525.1 Streptomyces calidiresistens | reverse complement strand
CCGCCGCCCCCTCCCTCCCGGACGGACTCGAGGGGGGAGCCGACCTGGCGGGCCTGGAGGACGCGATCGGTTTCTTCGCCGCCTCGGTGAGCGCCCGCGGGGGCCGACACGCACGGGGCGCGCTGGCCTCCTACCTGGCCGACGACGTGGCGCCGCTGCTGGGCGTCCGGGGCCCGGTCACCCGGCGCCGGGAGGTGCTGGTGGGGGCCTGCCGGTTGTGCTTCCTGCTCGCCCGGATGTACGAGGACGGCCGCCTGCACGGGCTGGCCCAGCGCTACTACACCTTCGCCCACCGCCTGGCCTCCGAGGCCGGCGACCGCACCGCCTGGAGCACGGTGGTGCGGGCGATGAGCGCCCAGGCCCAGCGGCTGGGACACCTCTCGGCGGCGCTGCGCCTGGCGGAGACGGCCGGACGGGCCGTGCACGGTTCCCCGCCCGGACCGCAGGCGTACGTGCAGGCCCAACTGGCGGTGGTGCTGGCGCTCGGCGGTGAACGCCGGGGCGCCCTGGGAGCCCTGCGGGCGGCCGAGCGGGCGGCGGACCGCGCCGGGGAACCTGGGGGTCCCTTCGACGGTTATCCGCCGGCGGCGCTGCGCTTCCAGTCCGCGGCGGTGCTGGAGGCGCTGGGCGACCTGCCCGGGGCGATCACCGAACTGCGGGCCGCGGGCCGGGAGAGGGATCCGGCGGACGTGCGCGGCCGGGCGTTGACCGACGCCCGCCTGGGACACCTGCTCCTTCGCCGGGGACGCCTCGACGAGGCCTGCGCCGCGTGGGAGGGGTTGGTGCGGGGACGGGCCCGGCTGCGCTCGGAGGAGGTGGAGCTGGCCGTGCTGGAGATGCGTCGGGCCCTGCGCCCGCACCGGGGGGACGGTGACGCGGCGGACCTCCTGGCCCGTTCCCTGCCGGGGGCGGGGTCCGGTCACGGGGAGCGCTGACGCCGGCCGCCCGGGATCGCGCCCACCGTCGGGGATCCCGGAGGGGGGGGGACGGCGTCGAACCGTTGACGGGACCCCACCACATTCCTATGCTCAACCATATGAATTCTTGCCGGTGACGCGCCGGGGCGGCGCCGGACGGTCTCGGGAGGGCACCATGGACGACACGCACGGGTCGGGGCACGGAGCCGGGGGTCCCGGGGAGCGACCGGGACCGGGACACCCACCGGCCGGCTTCGGCAACGAACTCTCCTCGGAAGCCCTCCCCGGCACGCTGCCGATCGGTCGCAACTCCCCGCGCCGCCCCGCCCGCGGCCTGTACGCCGAGCAACTCAGCGGCAGCGCCTTCACCGAGCCCCGCGCCGACAACCGGCGGTCGTGGCTGTACCGCATCCGGCCCTCGGCCGCCCACCCGCCCATGCGCCGGGTCGAGTCCGGGACCCTGTTCGGCGCGCCGTTCACCGACCTGCCGCCGGACCCGAACCGGATGCGGTGGAACCCCCTGCCCGACCCGGCGCCGGGCACCGACTTCGTCCGGGGGCTGTGGACCCTGGGCGGCAACGGTGACGTGCGCACCCGCTCGGGCGTGGCCATCCACCTCTACCACGCCGACACCCCCATGACGGACCGGGTGTTCTGCGACGCGGACGGCGAACTGCTGCTGGTCCCCGAGCGGGGCACCCTGCTGCTGCGCACCGAGTTCGGACCGCTGCGCGCGGCCCCCGGGCACATCGCGCTGATCCCGCGCGGCGTGCGCTTCCGGGTGGAACTGCCGGACGGCCCGGTGCGCGGTTACGTCTGCGAGAACCACGGCCGACCCTTCACCCTGCCCGAACTCGGCCCCATCGGCGCCAACGGCCTGGCGGCGCCCAGGGACTTCATCGCCCCGGAGGCCGCCTGGGAGGAGGCGGAGGGCCCGGTGGAGGTGATCACCAAATACGGCGGGGCGCTGTGGACCGCCGAGTGGGACCACACGCCGCTGGACGTGGTCGCCTGGCACGGCACCCTCGTGCCCTACGTGTACGACCTGCGCCGGTTCAACGTCCTGGGCTCGATCAGCTTCGACCACCCCGATCCCTCGATCTTCACCGTCCTCACCTCACCCTCGGACACCCCGGGCCTGGCCAACGTGGACTTCGTCGTCTTCGCGCCGCGTTGGCTGGTCGGCGAGGACACCTTCCGTCCGCCCTACTTCCACCGCAACGTGATGAGCGAGTACATGGGGCTCATCGAGGGCGCCTACGACGCCAAGGCCGAGGGTTTCGTGCCCGGCGGCGGGTCACTGCACCCGATGATGTCGGCGCACGGTCCCGACCGCGAGACCTTCGAGCGGGCGAGCGCCGAGGAACGCGGCCCGCAGAAGATCGACGACGGTCTGGCGTTCATGTTCGAGACCCGGTGGCCGGTGACGCTCACCGAACAGGCTCTGAATGCCGGACACCGGCAGCGGGACTACGACCGCGTGTGGGAGGGTCTGGAACGGAACTTCCGCCCCTGACACCCGCCCGCGGGATTCGGGAGGGGCGCCCGGCCGGGGAGCGGGGGGACCGAGCCGCCCGGGATGCCCGCAGGGAGGGACCGACGTGACCGTTTTCGCCCCCGATTCCCTTGAACTCAACCGCAAACTGCCCCTGTGGTACCAGGTCTCCCAATCCCTTCGGGCCTCCATACTCGGCCGCCCGGCGGGATCACCGCTGCGGCTGCCCACCGAGGAACGGCTGGCCGCGCACTACGGGGTCAGCGTGCTCACCATGCGCCAGGCGCTCAAGGAACTCGAACAGGAGGGGTTGATCAGCCGGCACCGCCGGCGCGGCACCTTCATCGAACCGGACGTGCCGCGCGGCGCCCCGGTGCCCCTGCTGGGCTCGGTGGACGCCATCGTGGCCCAGCAGTCCGGCGAGCCGACCACGCTCCTGGAGCACGGACCGGTGCCCGTGCCCCCCGAGTTGGCGGACCGTTTCCCGGGGGTGGGCGAGGTGGTCCGGTTCGCCCGGCTGCGCCGCGATCCCGACACCGGGGAGCCGACCAACTGGGCGGAGAACCTGTTGCCGCCGGACGTGGCCGCGCGGATCGACCCGGCGGCACTGGAGCGCTGGCCCATGACCCGGGTGCTGCGGGACGTGGCGGGGGTGGCGCCGGCACGCATCGCCAACACCGTCCAGGCGCGGTTGGCGGACCCGGGGACGGCTCGACTGCTGGAGGTTCCCCTGCTGAGTCCGATCCTGCACTGCACGGGCGTGACCACGGACGGGGCGGGGCGGGTGGTGGACGTGGTGCGCATCCACTACCGGGGCGACCGCTTCTCCTTCTCGGTGTCGGTGGACGCCGCGCCGGGCTGAGGCGACGCCGGCCACGACGGGGGCGGGTGGTCCACCGCCGGGGAGCGACGACCGGGCCGGCCGGACCCTCCGGAGCCGGTCACGGCCCAACGACCGCTCGGGTCACCGGCACGGCCGCGACCCCGGGGGTCGCGGCCGGTGCCGCGTGGCCGTCCGACCGTTCAGCCCCGACCGCCGAAGATGGAGCGCCGCAACCGGCGCAGGGGCGCCAGCAGCAGGACCCGGGCGCCGGGGCGCTCCGGGGCACGACTCCGGTCACGGGTCGTCAGCTCCCGCATCAGCGAGGTGGCCTCCGCCGCCTCGTGCGGGGACACGGCCGGGCCGGAGAGCACGCTCAGATGACGGTCGAGGCGCGAACCGCTCGCGCCGCTCCCGCAGGTGATGGCAGGCACCCGGGGCCTGCTCCGTGTCGTTATCCGCTCCATGACTCTCCCACCCGTGACGAGGGCACCCGGTACGGGCGAACCCACCCTAACGCCCCCGAGGGGCGACAGGATATCCCGGACCCGTGTGTCAGCCTTCCCGATGAAGGCGGGGAACGAACGTCCCCACGCCGATTCGACCATGTTTCGGTCGCCGGTTCCCACCCGCCC
>NZ_VKHS01000538.1 GCF_014141525.1 Streptomyces calidiresistens | reverse complement strand
GCCCCCTCCGGAGGACGCCCATGTTCGCCCGCTTCCGCAGACGCACCGCGGTCGGAGTCACCGCCGCGGCCGTCACAGGTCTGTTCCTCTCACTCCTGGCCGCCGCCCCCGCTCCCGCCCGGGAAACGGTCGATCACTCCGCCTGCCGCCCCGACGGGCTGTACACCACTCCCGGCGTGGAGGTGCCCTACTGCACGGTCTACGACCGGGAGGGACGGGAGGACCTGGGATCGGACCACCAGCGCCGCATCATCGGCTACTTCACCGGCTGGCGCACCGGTGGGGACGGACGCGACCCCTACCTGGCCCCGGACATCCCCTGGGAGCACATCACCCACATCAACTACGCCTTCGCGCACGTGGGGCGGGACCACCGCATCTCCGTCGGCCCGGACACCCCCGACAACCCCGCCACCGGCATGACCTGGCCCGATGTCCCGGGCGCCGAGCCCGACACCTCCCTGCCCTACCGGGGTCACTTCAACCTGCTCACCACCCACAAACAGCGTCACCCCCACGTCAAGACCCTGATCTCGGTGGGGGGCTGGGCCGAGACCGGCGGATATTTCGACCCCGACGGCGAACGGGTGGCCTCCGGCGGCTTCTACACCATGGCGACCAACGCGGACGGTTCGGTCAACCACGCCGGCATCGCGACCTTCGCCGAGTCCGCCGTGGAGTTCCTGCGCGAATACGGCTTCGACGGTCTGGACATCGACTACGAGTACGCCACCTCGATGCGGGACGCCGGCAATCCGCTGGACCAGTGGGTCGCCAACCCCCGGCGGGCCGGGCTCAACGAGGGGTACGAGGCGCTGATGCGCGAACTGCGGGAGCGGTTGGACCGGGCCGGGGCCCGGGACGGTCGGCACTACCTGTTGACCGTCGCCGCACCCTCCTCGGGTTACCTGCTGCGCGGCATGGAGACCCACGGGATCTCCCGGTACCTGGACTACGTGAACATCATGTCGTATGACCTTCATGGGGCCTGGAACGAGCACGTCGGCCCGAACGCCGCGCTCTTCGACGACGGGCGGGACGGCGAACTGGCCGCCGCCGGCGTCTACACCACCGCGCAGTACGGCGGGATCGGCTACCTCAACACCGACTGGGCGTACCACTACTTCCGTGCCTCGATGCCCCCCGGTCGCATCAACATCGGACTCCCCTACTACACCCGCGGTTGGAAGAACGTCACCGGCGGCACCAACGGCCTGTGGGGCACCGCCCGCACCACCACCTGCCCGGCCGGCTCGGGACTGACCACCTGCGGTGACGGGGCGTCGGGCATCGACAACCTGTGGCACGACCTCGACACCGCCGGGGCGGAGTCCCCGGCCGGCTCCAACCCCATGTGGCACGCGAAGAACCTGGAGGCGGGGATCGTCGGCGACTACGTCGAACAGTACGGCTTCCCCGCCGATCTCGAACTCACCGGTGAGTACCGCCGCCACTGGGACGAGACCCTGACCGCCCCCTGGTTGTGGAACGCCGACAAGCGGGTCTTCCTGTCCACCGAGGACGAGCAGTCGGTCGCCGCCAAGGCCGACTACGTGGTGGACCGGGGCATCGGCGGCACCATGGTCTGGGAGCTGGCCGGTGACTACGGATGGGACGAGGCCGAGGGGCGTTACGGCCCCGGCGACACCCTCACCCGGACGATGCACGAGCGGTTCCGCGACGCCCCGCCCTACGAGGCGACCCGCGCCACGATCGACATGCCCACCGAGACCCTGGACATCGATGTCGCCCTCACCGACTTCCCGTTGGGGGACAACAACTATCCGATCTCCCCGAAGCTCCGGATCACCAACCGTTCGGAGCTGACCCTGCCGGGCGGGACGGAGTTCCGCTTCGACCTGGGCACCTCGGCGCCGGGCACCGCACGGGACCAGTCGGGCTTCGGCACCACCCTCGTGCGCAGCGACCACACGCGATCGAACAACATCGGCGGCCTGGACGGCCCCTATCACCGGATGTCGCTGAAACTGCCCGGCTGGCAGTCCCTGGAGCCGGGCGGGACGGTGACCCTGGACTTCGTCTACCACCTGCCGGTGTCCACGCCCTCCAACTGGACGGTGACGATCGGCGGAACCACCCGGGGCCTGGCCGGGGATCTCGCCCGGGGCACCGTACCGGCCGACCCCGGGGGCGGATCGTCCACCGGCGGCGACGGGGGCACGGGTGACGGCTCCACCGGCGGGAACGGGGAGTGCGGGGCACCCTCCTGGCGGGCCGACGCGGTCCACACCGGCGGGGACACGGTCTCCTGGAACGGCCGGCTGTGGCGGGCGCAGTGGTGGACCAGCGGTGAGGAGCCGGGAACCACCGGCCCATGGGGCGTGTGGGTGGACCTGGGCCCCTGCTGAAGCCCCCCGCCCCGGCGCGGCGGGAGCCGCTCACCCCCGGGTGAAGAGCTCCCGCCGCGCGGTGTCCAGGGCGGTGACCAGCCCACCGCCCAGCACGGGGCTCCCCGTCACCGTCCCGGCCCGCACCTCGGTGCGCAGCGGGGTCAACCCCTCCAGCCGCGCGGCCACCGCCTCGGCCAGGACGGGCCCCCCGGCCCGTCCCCCCTCGCCGCCGAGCACGACGCACCCCGGGTCCAGCACCGCCACCACCGCGGCCACGCCGACCGCCACCCGCTCGGCCAGTTCTCCGAGGAAGGCGCGGTGGGCGGGGTGGGCCGGCGCCGCCGCGGCGCCCGCCACCGCCCCCTCCGCCGTCGGGTGGTCCGGGCCGCCCTCCGGAGGAGTGGGTACGACCCCGTGCCGGCGCGCCGACTCCCGCACGGCCGCCCCGCCCACCAGGGCGTGGAATCCCCCGCCGCAGTCGGTGGCCGTCGGCAGGCCGGCGGTGCCGGGAACGGGGAGGAAACCGATTTCGCCCGCCCCTCCGGAACTCCCCCTGCGCAGGGCGCCGTCCAGGAAGAGCGAGGCGCCGACCCCCTCCCCCAGCCACAGCAGGACGAAGGTGTCCCGATCGCGGACGGCGCCGAGCCGGTGTTCCGCGACGGCCGCGAGGTTGACCTCGTTCTCCACCACGAGGTGGCCGGGTGCCCCCGTCCCGGCGCCGGGCCGCCCCTCCGCGCGCTCCCGCAGCAGGCGGGCGAGACCGCGGTGCCAGGCGGGCAGGACGAGGAGTCCGCCGAGTGTGCCCGTGGCGGGATCGACGAGGCCGGGCGCCCCCATCACCACGGTGTGCGGGGCCGTGACACCGGCGGCCCGCAGCGCCCCGTCCACGACGGCCAGCGCCGTTTTCCCGCCGTCCCCGCCGTCACCGCCGTCACCGCCGTCCCGGGTGTCATCGGGGACGGCGTGGTCGGCGCGGTGCACGGTGCGGCCGGTGAGATCGGCGACGGCCACCGCGACGCGGTCGGTGCGGGCGTCCAGCGCGACGACGTGGGCCCGGTCGGCCACCAGGCCGTACAGCCGGGCGTTGGGTCCCCGCCGGCTGGCGCCGCTCTCCCCCACGACGGCGACCAATCCGCGTTTTCCCAACCGCTCCAGCAGGTCGGAGACGCTGGGGCGCGACAGGCCGGTGCCCTCCTTGAGTTGACCGGCCGTCAGGGGACCCCGCTCGGCCAGGAGTTCCAGGGCGATGCGGTCGTTGATGGCGCCGGCCGTACGGGGGGAGGCGGTGCGCTCACGGGTCATGACGGGGATCCTCGCAGACGGCCGGGGCCCGTCGACAATCGGCGGGACGCGGTCCGCCGGCGGGAACCCGGGCCGGCTCCCGGAACCGGCGGCGCCGAAGGGGCGTCCGAAAACAGGTCTTCCATCAGGAAGGCTTCCTGATAGTTTACCGCCATGTCCTCCCGACCCTCCCGGTCCGCCGGGCCTGTCTCTTATACATTTCTGACTCTGCCGA
>NZ_VKHS01000537.1 GCF_014141525.1 Streptomyces calidiresistens | reverse complement strand
GGCCCACCCCGGGGTCGCCGCGCGGGAGCCCGCCCCGCCGACCGTGCTCACCGTGGCCGGCTCCGACTCGGGGGGCGGTGCCGGCATCCAGGCCGACCTGAAGACCATGCTCGCCCTGGGCACCCACGGCATGAGCGTGCTCACCGCCGTCACGGCCCAGAACTCCCTGGGGGTGCGGGGAGCCTGGCCCCTGCCCCCCGAGGCGGTCGTCGAGCAGTTCCGGGCCGTGGTGGACGACATCGGGGTACGGGCGATCAAGACCGGGATGCTCGCGGACGCCACGCTCGTGGAGACCGTCGCCGGCCTGCTGGGGACCGTGGACGCCCCCGTGGTCGTCGATCCCGTGGGGGTCTCCAAGCACGGGGACCCCCTGTTGGACCCCGACGCCCTGGACGTCGTGCGCACCCTGCTGCTCCCGAGGGCGCTGGTGGTGACACCCAACCTCGACGAGGTGGCGCAACTGACCGGCCTCCGGGTGGAGGGCGAGGAGGACATGCGGCGGGCGGCCGACGCCGTGCTGGCCCTGGGCGGGCAGTGGGCGCTGATCAAGGGCGGGCACCTGAGCGGGGATGCCGTCGACCTGTTGACCGACGGCACCACCGAGTACCGGCTGCGTGCGCCCCGCCTGGACAACCGTCACACCCACGGCACCGGCTGCACGCTCGCCGCGGCGATCGCCGCGCACCTCGCCCGGGGGGCGGACGTGCCCGGCGCGGTCACGGCGGCGAAGGAGTACGTCACGGCCGCGATCGCGACCGGCTTCCCGCTCGGCGGGGGGATCGGACCCGTTCGCCACGGCCACGGCATCGCCCCGGGCGGGAACCCGGGTCACTGACCCCCGGGCCCGTCCCCCGGCCCGGCCGGGGGACGGACCCGGCCGGGGCCGAGCCGCCGCGCAACCGCAGCCGTCACGGTCGGACGCGGCTCGGCGGTGGAAGGGTTCCGGACACGGCGAAGAGCCGATCCGTCACGGGGACGGATCGGCTCGGGGCCGACGACGGTCGGCGCACCCGTGAGCCGCCACGGGTGGTGTCATCCGCTCAGCGGGTGACCTTGCCGGCCTTGATGCACGAGGTGCAGGCGTTCAGCCGCTTCGGCGTACCGTTCACCACGGCCCGCACGCGCTGGATGTTGGGGTTCCAACGGCGGGGGGTGCGGCGGTGCGAGTGGGAGATGCTGTTGCCGAAGCCCGGCCCCTTGCCGCAGACGTCGCAGTTGGCAGCCACGGGTCACTCCAAAGACGGGTCACCCCGGAACGACGGGGAGACGGATACGTACGCTGGGACCCGGCTCTGCGGCACCGGGTGTTCTCCGGGGGCCTCGGCCGGGGGATTGGCGCCCGACACACCGGGAGCGGACTCACGCGGCGGTATCGGGCAACCGGAGCAGCATACCCCGCCGCCTCCCCCCGAACGAAATCGGGCGGTTCACCCCGACCACCGGACCGCGCCCCGCCCGTCGGCCGCATAGGCTGCGACGGTCGGTTCCCGGGTACGCGCTCCCCGGGGCCCCGATCGGGATCCCGGGGTCGGATGCCGATCGTCCCCCGAGCCGCCGAGGAGGGATCGCCCGTGACGCGCCCGTTGGACGCGGGGACGGTGCGCCGCTGGTGCCGTCTCTCGCTGGACGCCCTGGGGCGCGCCCGGGAGGACATCGACGCCATCAACGTCTACCCGGTGGCCGACGGCGACACGGGCACCAATCTCTACCTGACGATGGAGTCGGCGGCTCGCGCCGTGGAGGCGGCCGGCGCGGGGGACCCCGATGTGGCCGAGACCCTGCGCGCCATGGCCCACGGATCCCTGATCGGGGCCCGCGGCAACTCCGGCACCATCCTCGCCCAACTGTTGCGCGGCATGGCCGTCGAACTGGGGTCGGTGGCGGGCGCGGCCGGCGCCGGGGACCTGGGCCGCGCCCTGCGCACGGCGGCCGACTCCGCCTACCGCGCGGTGGCGCACCCGGTGGAGGGCACCATGCTGACCGTCGCCGCCGCGGCGGCCCGTGCCGCGGAGGCGACGGTGGCGGCGGGGGGCGGGGTGGCCGAGACCGTCACAGCCGCCTGCGAGGGGGCCCGCGAGGCGTTGGCCGGGACCCCCGAGCGTCTTCCGGTGCTCGCCCGGGCCGGTGTGGTGGACGCCGGTGGCAGCGGACTGCTCACGGTGCTGGAGGCCCTGGACGCCGCGGTCTCCGGCGGTGCCCCCGCACCGGGCCGCGCCGGCCACCGCGCCGGGGAGCACCCGCCGGCCCGGCTCCCCGGCCGCACCCCGGTCGCCGGGGCGGGACCGGCCGGGGAGCGCCCCGCCGCCTGCGCCCCCGCCGACACCGGCCCCGGACCCGCCTTCGAGGTGATCTACCTCCTGGACGCCGACGACGCCGATGTGCCCGCACTGCGCGAGCGCCTCGACCGGATGGGGGACTCCCTGGTCGTGGTGGGCGGCGACGGGCTGTGGCACCTCCACCTCCACACCGACGAACCCGGGGCCGCCGTGGAGGCCGGCATCCGGGTCGGCCGGCCGCACCGCATCCGCATCGCCCACCTCCCCTCGGCTCCCTCGGCGAACCCCGGGACCACGCCCCCGGGGGAGGGTGCCGGTGACCCCGCTCCCCCCCGGGCGGTCGTCGCGGTGCTCCCCGGCGACGGCCTCGCCGAACTGTGCCGGGAGGCCGGCGCGGTGCCCCTGACGGCGGCCGCCGACGAGCCCCCCTCGGTCGGGGAGTTGGCCGGCGCGCTCCGGGCGGCGGGAGCCCCGGAGGTGGTGCTGCTGCCCAACGACACGGCGCTGTGGCATCCGGCCGCCGCGGCCGCGCAGGAGGCCCGCCGGGCGGGTGTCCGGGTCTCCGTCATCCCCACCCGGTCGCCGGTGCAGGGGCTCGCGGCGCTGGCGGTGCACGCCCCGGAGCGCCGTTTCGACGAGGACGTGGTGGCCATGACGGCCGCCGCCGGCGCCACCCGTTTCGGGGAACTGGGCACCGCCGAGACCGAGTCCTGGACCAGCGCGGGGGTGTGCCGGGCGGGTGACGTCCTCGGGCTGATCGACGGGGACGTGGTCGTCTTCGGGGACGACCCCCTGCGAATCGCCGCCGAGGTGCTGGACCGGATGCTCTCCGGCGGCGGGGAACTGGTCACCCTGGTCACCGGGGCGGAGGTCCCCCGGGGACTGGCCGACCGCCTGGAGGACCACCTGCGCTCGCGACACCCCGGGGTGGACACCGTCCGCTACGAGGGCCGCCAGGGCTCCCCCCTGCTGATCGGCGTGGAATGAGCGGTGCGGCGCCCCGTCCCCGTTCGGCGACGGGGGAGCGGGCCCACCGGCATCACCGGTGATCCGGGGCCCCCGGCTCACCGGTGATGTCGGTGGGATGGTGTGCAATGGGCGGGTGAGCGCCCAACCCGAGACCTCCAGCACCTCGCCGTCGTCCCGGTCCGCCGATCCCCTGGCCACCCCGTTGACCCGGCTGGTGGGCGGGGCCACCGCCAAGGTGATGGCCGCCCACCTCGACCTGCGCACCGTCGGGGACCTCCTGCACCACTACCCGCGCCGTTACGCGGAGCGGGGCGAGCTCACCCGCCTCTCCGACCTGCCGGTGGACGAGCACGTCACCGTCGTGGCCGAGGTCGCCGACGCGCGCGTGCTGACGTTCAACCGGGGCCGGGGGCAGCGGCTGGAGGTGACCCTCACCGACGGCAGCGGCCGGCTCCAACTGGTCTTCTTCGGCCGCGGCGCGCACCACCACAAGCGGGAGCTGCTGCCGGGGCGGCGCGGCCTGTTCTCCGGCAAGGTCTCCCTGTTCAACCGCCTGTCTCTTATAGACATCTCCGAGCCCACGAG
>NZ_VKHS01000536.1 GCF_014141525.1 Streptomyces calidiresistens | reverse complement strand
CCTCCTCGCCCGGGCGCAGGGCCGGAGGACCGCCCGCCCCGGTCATCCGCAGGTGGATCTCCCCGCCCGCCTCCCGCACCCGTTCCGCGATCCATCGTGCCCACATGCGGTCCCGGGGCGAGTGGATCAGCCGGAGGCTGCGGTGGAAGCCGGTGAGCATGTCCGTGCCGACCCCCGGGGTCGGGGAGGTATCGGTGTCGATGTACCGGCGCAACAGGAGGAGGCGCTCCTCCTCGGGAGCGGGGCGGAGACCGGTCACGGCCCCCGAGGTGATCACCGAGGTGAGGCGTTCGAAGGCCGAGAGGAGGCTTCCCGCGGTGTCCGGGGGATCCCCGACGGTCGCGGGCATCTCCACGTGTACGTAGTACGACTTCTGCGGGATCTCGATCGCACGCCAGTACTGTTCCCGGGCTGCCGGCGAGAGGTCGTCGAGAACGTCCCGGAACCGCATGTGGGCGTTGTGTCGACTGGCCTGGAGACGCTCGCGCTCCTCCTCGACCACCCGCATGGGGACCGGGAGCACACGGACATGCGGGGATTTGTGCCGTACCTCCCGGGCCACCTGATGGGCGCCGTCAACGGCCTGGCTGTTGAGGGAGAAACAATCGATCAGGACGTCCGGCATGATGAGGGTGGTGATACCGGAGGTGTCGCTGTACCCCGTGCGACTGTCGATGAGGGCGTAGTCGAAGTTCTCGCGCATGTCCTCGCGCAGTCGACGCAGGAACTCCTGGCCTCCCCGTTTCTCGTAGAAACCACGCCAGTCGTAGGTGTTCACGGTCCGGGAGTACTCCGGGGTCAGCCTCCCGGCACCCACGAACATGATGTGCCCCCCGTCCGGGAAGCGGTGGTCGAGTGCCACGGCGTTCTTCTCGGCGCGGGCGTGCTCCCTCAGGGCGTTGGCCGGTGACCGGCGGGCCGCTTCGTCGTAGGACCGCACCTGGTCGATCAGGCCGGGTGTGGAGGTGAGATCCCGGTCGAGGAGGAGAGGGGCGAAGTATCGGTGCAGCCCGGGAGCCTCCAGGTCCCAGTCCATGACCAGTACGCGTTTGCCGTTGCTGGCCAGGATCCAGGCCACGTTGGCCAGCGCCATGGTGCGTCCGGTGCCGCCCTTGAACGAGTAGAAGGTGATCACCGTGCCGGAGGACCGCTCCTCGGTGATGTCGGGACGAGGAGTCATCAGAAGTCCCCTCCGAGTAGAGGAAGCCTGTCGAAACCCCCGGTGGTCATGGCGGGGATCCGAGCGGGACGCGAGTGGGTGATGAGGCGATTGCGTTGGACGGTCAACATGTTGTGCAGGCACCGTTCGAGCCGCCCGGGACCTCGGGGGTTCCAGTTCTCGGTGTCGTGGTCCGCGGCCCCCCACAGCCGGGGAAGCGCGGATCTCACCACGCCCTCCGGGATGATGTCGGGTGTGCCGGTTCCCCCGTCGGGTTCGATGTCCGGGGCGAGCACCAGGACGGTGTCGGGCGGCATGCCGTCGGCGGCAAGGAGGAGTTCCCGGTATTCCCCCGAGACCACCGCGCGGGCGTCCACCACGAGCAGGAGTGGACGCTCCACGCTGTGCTCCCGTATCCAGGCGGGGGTGACCGCCGTGCCGGGGAGTACCGTGCCGAGCGCCCCCGCCGTGGCCAGTATGTCCGTGACGGTGTCCCGGACGGACCTTCCGGGGGGACGGGGGCGCCGATCCGGTGGGTCGGTGGGCCGGTGGGGGGCGTTGTCATCCCCGGTCGGGGGGACACCGGGCCGGCTCGGGGCGAGAATCGCGATGTCGACCACCGGCGATCCGGGATCGGGTTTCCCCCGATCGAGCCCTCGGGGGAGGGAGGGGAGACGCGGTGGCGAGAGGAGAGCCCCGGGCGGATCCATGAGCAGCCGATTGGCCGCTTCCTCCACCACGTCCTCGTATTCCTCTCCGTACAGGGAACGACGACGGAGGAGATAAAGTAATCCTTTTTTAGGATGCACGGTGGTGAATCCATCGGTCATCGCCTCACCCGCGGGGGGCGTGCCGTCGGCCTCCGGAACGGCGTCCGGGAACTCGATTGGCTCCCAGGTGATCCACAGCACGGGAGGGTCCGACTCATTCCGGGTTCGGAAGTGCTCCAACTCTCGCCGACAGGATGCTCGGCGCAGGTATTCGGGCGAAACCAGGGCGACGACTTTCCTGCACTGCTCGAGCAGAGTGTCCGGAGCCTCCGCGCGGCCCGTGAATTTCACCCCCACCGCGTCCGGAGTGCGGCCGGTGCGCATGGCGACGCGCAGACACAGGTCGTGGTGGAAACGACTCGCCCACACCTCGTCGGTGTCACGCGCATAACTCAGGAAGAACTCGTACATCCCCCCGCTCCCGTCGTTCCCGGGGGCCGCCGGGGCCCCGTACGATTTCCGCTTCGGCCCCGGGGCCCATCCGGCGTTCGACGGGCGGGTCCCGGGGGTCAACCCGTGGGAGCCCCCTCCGCGCCCGGAACGCGCCGATTCCCCTTCCCGTGCGCCCTCCTCGTGCGCATCCACTCCTCCGCGAACCGCACGGCGTCCCGGAGTCGGAAGACCTTTCCCCGTCCTCCGGCGATCCCGAGGTTCCGCACCGCTCCGGTGGCTTCGAAGGACATGCCGATACTCGGAAAGTCGCGATCGTCGAGTCGTACGTCCCGATAATCCACCCATGTCCTTCCTTTCTCGGGTGTTGGTATCACGCATCGATAGCGAGACGACGGCGGAGGCTGAGCATATCGGTACTCGGCCAGGTGGAAGGCGGTGTTGGAGGCGAAGTCCGTGCCCAACAACAACACCTTGGCATCCAGGGCGTAGAGGGTCCCCAGGGGGGACCTCTCCCCGAAGTGGCAGTTCAGATCGTGGACATTCGCGATTCGCCCCGCCTCCCGCCCCACCGCGGTGAAGGACGTGTGGGGATGATTGCTCCGCACGCTCCCCGGGAGGGTGCGGATGTACTCCGCGAAAGCCCCTGTTCGGTGACCCGGTGTACGCATCGGGTCGAACGGGGGGAGATCGTTTCGCAACCCCGGCCACCACGAACGCGGCACCGCGACGCCGCAGGTGCGTTCCCAATCCTCCGGATCGGTGTTGTCCGGGGTGAAGGAGGGCACCACCAGTGTTCCCTCCGTGCCCAGCAGGTCCAGGAGGACATCCGCCACCCGACGGGGGGACGGGGAACCGAGGGCCCGCAGCGAGGCGTGGACCAACAGGACATCGCCGGGGCCGATGGCGGTGGGAACCCCGAAACCGCCGTGGACGGTGGGCGCGTCCGCCGTTGACGAGGGCACCGTGCCGGCAGGGGCGAAGGAACCGGTGGGCCGGGAACGCCCCGAGGGGCCGTCCAGCCGGGCCGCCTCCTCCGCCATTCCCCCGAGGAACCGCTCCCCGGCCGGAGTCAGGGAGACACAGCCCTCCAGGACGTCGAGCGTGCGCAACACCCACTCCCGGTACTGCCGGTGGGTGTCCAGACACCGCCGCCGCGCCGCTGTCGGCACGGCGGCGGCGTACTCCCTCCACCACCGCGCCACGGCAAGATGCGCGTAGACCCCTTGCAGCGCGGCCCCCAGCGGCCTCGGGTCGCTCCGCCACGGCACCCGGTAGCGGGGCGACGGGTCGTTCCCGTGCAGTGGCAGGATCCCGGTCAGGGCACCGAGCACGAGATGGTGGGACTCGTGCACGATGCTCTCCGCAATGTGCACCGGATCGTCGCTCCACGCCATGCCGATCGCTCCCGGCGCGTGCCCGGACGCGGCGCTCAAGTGGTCTCCGGGCAGCGGGCGCAGGGGGGTCACACCCGACCACACGGCCGCGCAGGTCGCGGCATCGGTCGGGGTGTGCGCGGAGACCAACCCCCACGCCCTGCGCAGCAGGGCCTCCCACCCC
>NZ_VKHS01000535.1 GCF_014141525.1 Streptomyces calidiresistens | reverse complement strand
CGGGGGAGGCGGGGGAGGAGAGACCGGTGTCGTCACGGAGCGCATGCCTGGGAAACACAGAAAAGTTTCTCTGTTAAGGATTGTTTGCAAGGCTGGACAGGGGGTCATCCTTCATTAACAATGACCGAAGCGCGAGGGGTCGATGACTTCCGCTGTGTCGGGTATGAGTCTTTCCGACAGGTTCGGGATGGTGTGGGACACCCCCTCCGCCCGGGCACCGGCGGGCACGACGGGACACCGGGGCAGCGGTGATCCCCTCCCGGTGGTCGTCCTCGCCCGTCGCGCTCCCCTCACCCTCCCGCCGAGGCACCGGGCGACCCCCGGCGGCACAACCCAAGGACCGTGATCCACGTGAAGGTCGGCATTCCGCGCGAAGTCAAGAACAACGAGTTCCGGGTGGCGATCACCCCGGCCGGAGTCCACGAGCTGGTCCGGCGCGGCCACCTCGTCCGGGTGGAGCGCGGGGCCGGTCTGGGCTCCGCCATCCCCGACGAGGAGTTCCGGGCGGCCGGCGCCGAGATCCTGCCCACCGCCGATGACGTGTGGGAGCAGGCCGACCTGGTGGTCAAGGTCAAGGAGCCCATCGAGGAGGAGTACCACCGGCTGCGCAAGGACCAGGTGCTGTTCACCTACCTCCACCTGGCCGCCTCCCGGGAGTGCACCGACGCCCTGGTCTCGGCCGGGACCACCGCCATCGCCTACGAGACCGTGCAGAACCCCGACGGGTCCCTGCCGCTGTTGGCGCCGATGTCCGAGGTGGCCGGGCGGATCGCCCCCCAGGTGGGGGCCTATCACCTCATGCGCTCCGCCGGGGGGCGCGGTGTGCTGCCGGGCGGGGTGCCCGGGGTGCCGGCGGCCGAGGCGGTCGTCATCGGGGGCGGCGTCTCCGGGTGGAACGCCATGCAGATCGCCGTGGGGATGGGCTTCCGGGTCACGCTCCTGGACACCGACGTGCGCAAGCTCCGCGAGGCGGACCGCATCTACGGGGGGCGGGTGCGGACCGTCGTCTCCAACGACTACGCGCTGCGGGAGGCGGTCGAGGCCGCCGACCTGGTGATCGGGGCGGTCCTGATCCCCGGTGCCCGCGCCCCGAAGCTGGTCTCCAACGAGCTGGTCTCCCGGATGCGGGCGGGAAGCGTGCTGGTGGACATCGCCATCGACCAGGGCGGGTGTTTCGAGGACTCGCGGCCCACCACCCACGCCGATCCCACCTTCCCGGTGCACGACTCGGTCTTCTACTGCGTGGCCAACATGCCGGGGGCCGTGCCGAGCACCTCCACCCGGGCCCTGACCAACGCGACCCTGCCGTACCTGGTCCGGCTCGCCGATCGGGGATGGCGGGAGGCGCTGGCCGCCGACCCGGCCTTCGCCGGCGGGCTGAACGTGCACGAGGGCCAGGTCACCCACGCGTCGGTGGCGGAGGCGCACGGTCTGCCGCGGGTGGACGCGGCGACCGTCCTCGCCTGACCTCCCGGCCGGTCCCGGTCGATGATCGCGGGGCCGAGGGGGAGTCGACATATCGACTTCCCCTCGGCCCCGCCGCGTCCTCCGGGGGGAGTCGGTGCCGGGGAGGGGTCCGCCCTTGCTCCGCAAGGTCATCTGTCGACTCGGTATTCGTTCATTCGAACGATGTGTCAATCGAACGATCAGTCGACTTGTGAAGCCGGCTCTCGCACGCCCCCGCGCCCCCCGAAGTCCGCCCGGGAAACGGGTGTTGTCCGTGATGCGAGCCCGGGGAGGAGCCGGGAGGGTGCCGTTCCGTGGGACTCGCCCGGCCGACCGGGCGAGTCTGCTTTCGGCCGGATTCCGACCATCCGAACGGGCGACTCGCGGGAGGATTGGGCTTTTGCTCTTTTCGTCCCGGTGGAGCATGTCGCGTCGACGCGCCGTGCGCTGCCCGTGCCCCCTTGACACATGAGCAGTTCGGGAGGGGGCAATCCCCGACACAAGGGTGTCGGTCCGGCGGATTGTGTTGCTGTCGACCGCCGACACGCCATAGAGTCGCCAAACGTCGGCATGGTGCAACGCTGACCCTGTCCGGAAGTTCCCTGGTCCCCAAGGAGGTACGACGACTTGTGAATGAGTCGACAATTACTCCCGGGGGGACGATCCCGGGAGCGCCCGGTGGCCTGTTGGGTACCGGGGGCACGGCGGGCATCTCCTCCGTCGCCGTGCACACCTTCACCACGCACCAGAACGCACCGAAGATGACAGCGCATCAGAGCACGAACGGCCCCGGCGCGACCGGCGCGGCCGACGACTACGAAGAGGACTTCGGCGACGGGAAGTTCTACGATCCCGACGCGGAGTACGAACCCGATCCCGAGTACGCCGCCACCATCGCCCCCGACGCCGCCCGCCAGCGTCGCGAGCGGATCGGCCCCACCGGTCGCCCGCTGCCCTACTTCCCCATTCCGGGACCGGTGGGCGAGCGCGGACCGGCGAAGATCATCGCGATGTGCAACCAGAAGGGCGGGGTGGGGAAGACCACCTCGGCCATCAACCTGGGCGCGGCCCTCGCCGAGTACGGTCGACGCGTCCTGCTGGTGGACTTCGACCCGCAGGGAGCCCTGTCGGTGGGGCTCGGCGTCAACCCCATGGAGCTCGAACTCACCGTCTACAACCTGCTGATGGAGCGCGGGCTCGCCCCCGACGAGGTGCTGCTCAAGACGGCCGTGGCCGGCATGGACCTGCTGCCGAGCAACATCGACCTCTCCGCGGCCGAGGTGCAACTGGTCAGCGAGGTGGCCCGGGAGTCCTCCCTGCAGCGTGCGCTGCAGCCCCTGCTGCCGGACTACGACTTCGTGGTGATCGACTGTCAGCCCTCCTTGGGTCTGCTGACGGTCAACGCCCTCACCGCCGCCCACAAGGTGATCGTTCCGCTGGAGTGCGAGTTCTTCGCCCTGCGCGGTGTCGCCCTGCTGACCGAGACCATCGAGAAGGTCCAGGAACGCCTCAACCCGGCCCTGCACCTCGACGGCATCCTCGCCACCATGTACGACTCCCGCACGGTGCACAGCCGGGAGGTGCTGGCCCGGGTGGTGGAGGCCTTCGACGACAACGTGTACCACACCGTCATCGGCCGCACGGTGCGCTTCCCGGAGACCACCGTCGCCGGCGAGCCCATCACCACCTACGCCTCCAACTCCGTGGGCGCCGCCGCCTACCGCCAGCTCGCCAGGGAGGTGCTCGCCCGGTGCCACGCCGAGTGAGTCTCCCGGCGGCCGACGAACTCTTCCGTACCACCGGCGGGGCCGCCGTACAGGCCTCGTCGTCCCGGGAAGGCGCCGGTGACGGCGATGTCCCGGCCGCTCCCGACACGACCGTCCCCGCCCCGGCGGGTGAACCGGAGGGTCCCGCACCCCGCGAGACGGCCGACGCCCCGCCGGCTTCCCTTCCGCCGGAGCCCGCCGAGCCCGCCGTGCCGGGACAGGGCAAGCGCCCCTCCGCGCCCCGTCCGCCCGCCGGCTCCGGCAAACGATCCGGTGCGACGCCCCGGAGTCCCCGAACCGGTACGGAGGCCCCGCGCAGGGCCCGAACCCCCCGGCGTCCCAGCGGGCGTGAGCGCCACGACGAGAAGATCACCGTGTACGTGTCGGCCGAGGAACTCATGGACCTCGAACACGCCCGGCTCGTCCTGCGCGGTGAGCACGGCCTCGCGGTGGACCGGGGACGCATCGTGCGGGAAGCCGTGGCGGTCGTCCTCGCGGACCTGGAGTCCCGGGGGGACGCCAGCATCCTCGTACGCCGCCTGAGCGCGGGCTGACGACGGAGGGCGGTCCCACCGGGTACCGTCCGGGCCGTGCCCGGCACGCCGGGACGGCCCGGACGGCATCCCGGGCACGGCCCGATAGGGTGCCCGGGAGATGTCCGCGTCCGAATCATCCCCACCC
>NZ_VKHS01000534.1 GCF_014141525.1 Streptomyces calidiresistens | reverse complement strand
CACCCCGCCCGACGCCCCCGCCGGCACCGACACCGTCCTCCTCGGCACCCCCCATCCGCTGCTGAACGAGAACCTGGCCGACGAGGGCAACGCCGCCCTCGCCCTGAACCTGCTGGGCGCCCACCCCGAGCTGGTCTGGTACCTGCCCGGTCCGGAGGACCTCCCCGAGGGCGACGAGTCCTTCTTCGCCCTCCTCGACCCGGCCTGGCGCTGGGCCGCCCTCCAACTGGGCATCGCCGCCGTCCTCGCCGCACTGTGGCGGGGCCGCCGCCTGGGGCCCGTCGTCGTCGAACGGCTCCCGGCCGTGGTCCGGGCCGCCGAGACCACCGAGGGCCGCGCCCGCCTCTACCACCGCGCCGGGGCCCGCGACCGGGCCGCCGAGGCCCTGCGGGGCGCCACCCGCCGCCGGTTGGCCCCCCGCGTCGGGCTCTCCCGGACCGACGCCCGCGAACCCGCCGCCCTCACCTCGGCGGTCGCCGCCCGCACCGGGGAGCCGGCCGCCGCGCTGCACGCCCTGCTGCACGGCCCGGGAGTTCCCTCCGACGACCGGGAACTGGTGCGGCTGGCAGACGACCTGGACGCCCTGGAACGCCGCGTGGCCGACCCCGTCGGCGATGCCCGGGCCGGCGCCGCCGACCGGGACGACACGGCACCCGCCCACCGAACCGACCCGCCGCCGAACACGAAGGACGAGACCCCGTGAGCGACCCGACCACGTCCAGCCCCCTCGCCTCCCTGGAGGCCCTGCGCGGCGAGATCGGCAAGGCCGTCGTCGGCCAGGACGCAGCCGTCACCGGCCTGGTGGTGGCCCTGCTGTGTCGGGGCCACGTCCTGCTCGAGGGCGTTCCCGGTGTCGCCAAGACGCTGCTGGTCCGTGCCCTGGCGAGCTCCCTGGAACTGGACACCCGGCGGGTGCAGTTCACCCCCGACCTGATGCCCGGCGACATCACCGGCTCCCTCGTCTACGACGCGCGCACCGCCGAGTTCTCCTTCCAGGAGGGCCCGGTCTTCACCAACCTGCTGCTCGCCGACGAGATCAACCGCACCCCTCCCAAGACCCAGGCCTCCCTGCTGGAGGCGATGGAGGAGCGGCAGGTCTCCGTGGACGGCGTCCCCCGCCCGCTGCCCGATCCCTTCATGGTGGCCGCGACCCAGAACCCCATCGAGTACGAGGGCACCTACCCGCTGCCCGAGGCCCAGCTCGACCGGTTCCTGCTCAAGCTGAACCTCTCCCTGCCCTCCCGTGAGCAGGAGATCGACGTCCTCACCCGGCACGCGGGCGGCTTCGACCCCCGCGACCTGGCCGCCGCCGGCGTCCGGGCCGTCGCCGGCCCCGAACAGCTGGCCGCGGCGCGCGAGGAGGTCCGCAAGGTCACCGTCGCCCCCGAGGTCGCCGGGTACATCGTGGATCTGTGCCGCGCGACCCGCGAGTCGCCCTCCCTGGCACTGGGCGTCTCCCCGCGCGGAGCCACTGCCCTGCTGAGCACCTCCCGCGCCTGGGCCTGGCTCTCGGGCCGGGACTACCTCACCCCCGACGACGTCAAGGCCCTCGCCCTGCCGACGCTGCGCCACCGCGTCCGGCTGCGGCCCGAGGCCGAGATGGAGGGCGTGACGGCCGACTCGGTGATCACCGGTCTGCTCTCCCACGTCCCCGTGCCCCGCTGAGCGGGCGGAGGACCCATGGCCCTCACCGGACGGACCGTCCTCATCGCCGTGCTCGGCGCCCTCGTCGTGGCCGCGCTGCCGGGGTGGCACGGCATCCTCCTCGTGGCGGGGGTGCTGCTGCTCGCCGTCCTCCTGGACCTCGCCCTCGCCGCGCCCGTGCGGAGCCTGCGCCTGGAACGGGACGGCGCGGAATCGGTGCGCGCCGGGGACGAGGCGCGGGTCCGCCTGACGCTGACCAACCCGTCCAACCGGGTGCTGCGCGGCGAGTTGCGGGACGCCTGGACCCCCGGCGCCTTCTCCGACCCGGACGAGGCGTACCGCGCGACCAGACACCGTCTGCTGGTACCCCCCGGCGAGCGCCGGCGGATGGAGACGGTGCTGCGTCCCGCGCGCCGCGGCGAACGCCGCCCGGATCGGGTGACGATCCGCTCGCGCGGGCCACTCGGCCTGGCCGCACGCCAGGGCGCCCACCGGGTGCCGTGGTCCCTGCGGGTGCTGCCGCCCTTCACCAGCCGCCGGCACCTGCCGGCCAAGCTGGCGCGTCTGCGCGAGCTGGACGGGCGCACCAGCGTGCTCATCCGGGGCGAGGGCACCGAGTTCGACAGCCTGCGCGAGTACGTGCCCGGTGACGAGGTCCGCTCGATCGACTGGCGGGCCACCGCCCGCCGGGGGAGCGTCGCCGTGCGCACCTGGCGGCCCGAGCGGGACCGCCACCTTCTCCTGGTCCTGGACACCGGCCGCACCTCTGCGGGCCGGGTGGGCGACATCCCCCGCCTGGACGTCTCCATGGACGCCGCGCTGCTGCTGACCGCCCTGGCGTCCCGAGCCGGGGACCGGGTGGACCTGATCGCCCGGGACCGCCGGACCAGGATCTCCGTGCGCGGACACTCCGGTCGGGAGGTGCTGCCGGCGATGGTGCGGGCGATGGTGGACCTGGAGCCGGCGCTGGTCGAGACCGACGCACCCGGCCTGGCCGCGGCAGCCCGCGCGGCGGCCCCGCACCGCTCGCTGATCGTGCTGTTCACCGCGCTGGACCCGGGCCCCGCCGACACCGGCCTGCTGCCGATCCTGCCGGAGTTGCTGCGGCGGCACTCGGTGATGATCGCCTCCGTCTCCGACCCCCGGGTCGCGGAGATGGCCCGGGCCCGGGGCACCGTGCCGGGGGTGTACGAGGCGGCGGCCGCCGCCCGACACCAGGAGGAGCGCGAGGAGATCATCACCCGGGTGCGACGAATGGGCGCGATCGTGGTCGAGGGATCGCCCGACGACCTGGCGCCGGCCGTCGCGGACGCCTATCTGGCGCTGAAGGCCGCGGGCCGCCTCTGAGGGTGCCGGGCCCCCGGGCCGGGGCGGTCCGGGATCGAAAAAACCGTGGCGCAGGCGGCACCGGGCGGGCAGGGTCTGGTCCCATGACGAACAACGACAGCGAAACCGGGCCGCGCACCGCGGGGCAGGACTCGTTCCCCACCCGCCGGTTCGGCTGGTCCGACATGTTCCTGTCCCCGGACGAGGATCCCCGCAGCGACGGCGGGTTCCGGGGCGAGCGGGAGGTGCTGGTGGGATACCTGGAGGACCAGCGGAAGACGCTGGCGATGAAGTGCGCCGACCTGACCCCCGAGCAGTTGAGTCGTCAGGCGGTGGAGCCCTCGAACCTCTCGTTGCTGGGCCTGGTGCGACACATGGCCGACGTGGAACGGGGCTGGTTCCGCAGGGTGATGGCCGAGGAGGAGGCCCCCGCCTACTGGTGGAACCGCCCCGACGGTGATGCCGATGAGGATTTCAACGGAGCCGTGGCCGACCCTGCGGTGGTGACCGAGGCGTGGCAACGCTGGGAGGAGGAGGTCGAGTTCGCCCGTCGCTTCGTCGCCGACGCCCCAAACCTCGGTGTCATCGGCCGGGGCAGGGGCAAGAACGTGGAGCTGCGGGAGGTACTGGTGCACATGATCGAGGAGTACGCCCGCCACAACGGTCACGCGGACTTCCTGCGGGAGCGCATCGACGGCAGGGTCGGCCAGTAACCGGGAACGGCAGAAGGACGGAAAACACAAAAGGAGAGGGTCTTCCCCACCCGGCTCACACCGGGAGGAAAGACCCTCTCCATTCAAAGATTGTTCGGCGGCGACCTACTCTCCCACACGGTCCCCCGTGCAGTACCATCGGCGCTGAAAGGCTTAGCTTCCGGGTTCGGAATGTAACCGGGCGTTTCCCCTTCGCCATGACCACCGAAACACTGC
>NZ_VKHS01000533.1 GCF_014141525.1 Streptomyces calidiresistens | reverse complement strand
CGGCGGCGGGGGAGGCGTCCCCGGCAACCGGAAGGCAACCCGACGGTAACCGAAAGTGTCCGACACGGGGCTGTCCGGAACGGGGGGAAGGGGCTAGGGTGACCGTGTGCACGCGCAGACCGAGCTTTTCTGGTGGTGGACCGCTCCCCCGGCGGCCCACTGAAGCGCGCACCCACCACGACGCGAGAGGCCGCCTCCGGGCGGCCTCCCGCGTTTTCCGCGGAGCACCCGCCCGGGCGACCCATCCCGACCCGGAAGGACTCCCCGTGCCGGCTCTCCCCGAGACCCCCGACGGCGCCGCCGCCCGTTCTGTGCCCGATCCCGGTTCCGACCCCCTCGACCGGCCGGCCGGGCCACGATCACTCCTCGACCGCCTCGTCGCCGCCTCGTACCGGGAGGACTGCCCTCCCTTCGCCCTGCTGCACCGGCGGACCCCGGGGCGTCCCGGGGACCGGGTGGAGGTGCTGACCGGCCCCATCCGGCGGCCCGACCTGCTGGCCGACCTCCCCGTCGGGGACCCGGCGGCGGGCCCCGCCGGGGTCCTCGCGCTGCTGCCCTTCCGACAGATCCGCGAACGGGGCTTCGAGGTCACCGACGACGGGACCCCGCTGGTGGCCATGGTCCCGGAGGAACGCGCCGACGTGCCGCTCGGGGAGGTGACGGCCGCGCTCCCCGCCCACGGGGTGCGCGTGCGCGACGGTGCCTTCGACATCGGGGACGAGGAGTACGCGCGGATCGTGGAACGCGTGGTGCGCGAGGAGATCGGCACCGGTCAGGGGGCGAACTTCGTCGTCCGCCGAGCCTTCCGGGGGACCCTGGAGCCGACCCCCGCCTCCCCGGGCCCCGCCGGGCGGGACGTCCCCGCCGGGCGGCGCCCGGGGGGCGCCGGCTTCCGGGTGGCCGACGCCCTGGTGCTCTTCCGTCGGCTGCTGACCGGCGAACGGGGCGCCTACTGGACCTTCCTGGTGCACCTCGGGGATCGCACGCTGGTGGGCGCGAGTCCGGAGGTGCACGTGCGGATGACCGGCGGCACCGTGGTGATGAACCCGATCAGCGGCACCTACCGCTACCCGCCGCAGGGCCCCGACCTCGACGGCCTGCTGGAGTTCCTGGGCGACCGCAAGGAGCGCGAGGAACTGTCCATGGTGGTGGACGAGGAACTGAAGATGATGTGCGAGGTCGGCGACCGGGGCGGGGTGGTGATCGGCCCCCGGCTGAAGGAGATGTCCCATCTGGCGCACACCGAGTACGAGCTGCGCGGACGCACCGGGGCGGACGTGCGGGACGTGCTGCGGGGCACCATGTTCGCGGCCACCGTCACCGGTTCCCCGGTGGAGAACGCCTGCCGGGTGATCAGTCGGTACGAGCACGGCGGCCGGGGCTACTACGCGGGGGCCCTGGCCCTGCTGGGGCACGATCGGGCGGGCGGGCAGTCGCTGGACTCCCCCATCCTGATCCGCACCCTGGACATCGCCCGGGACGGGCGGCTGGCCCTGCCGGTGGGCGCGACGCTGGTGCGCGACTCCGACCCCGCCGGGGAGGTGGCCGAGACCCGGGCCAAGGCCGGCGCCGTGCTGACCGCCCTGGGGGTACGGGCCGCGCCCGCCGCCGGCGCGCCAAGGGGGGCGCTCCGTCCGGCGGAGGTGCCCCCGTTGGCGGAGGTGCCCCGGGTGCAGGCCGCGCTGGCGGCGCGCCGGGCCGACCTGGCACCGTTCTGGCTGAAGATGCAGCCGGGCCCGGGGCGGCGCCCGGATCGCGGGCACGCCCTGGTGGTGGACGGCGAGGACACCTTCACCTCGATGCTCGCCCACCTGCTGCGGGCGGTGGGGCTGGGGGTCACCGTCCGTCGCTTCGACTCCCCCGGGCTGCGGGAGGCGGCGCTCGCCCACGAGGGACCGGTGATCCTGGGCCCCGGTCCCGGCGACCCCGGTGATCCGCACGACCCCCGGATCGCGCTGCTGCGCGGGCTGGCCGCCGACCTGATCCGCGAGCACCGCGGCGGCCTGCTCGGCGTCTGCCTGGGGCACGAGCTGATCGCCGCCGAGGTGGGGCTGGAGATCGTCCGCAGGGCACAGCCCTTCCAGGGTGCCCAGGAACGGATCGACCTGTTCGGCACCCCGGAGACGGTGGGCTTCTACAACTCCTACACCGCGCGCTGCGACGACGAGGCGCTCGGGGAGCTGGCGCTGCACGGGGTGGCGGTCGCCCGGGACCCGCGCAGCGGCGAGGTGCACGCGCTGCGCGGTCCCGGTTTCGCCGGGGTGCAGTTCCACCCCGAGTCGGTCCTGACCCTCAACGGTCCGCGTGTCGTGCGCTCCCTGCTGGACGCGGCGGCGGCGCCGGTCGTCCCGGCGGGCGCGGAGGACACCCGACCCGCCTGAGGCGGTCCCGGCCGTCCCCGGGGCGGGGACGGCCGGGTCCCGGTGGTCAGTCCGCGAGCGGCACCGGCAGCCCCGGGGCGACCAGGGTGTTCTCGTTGGTCCGGCCGGCGAGGTAGTCGTCGACGTTGCGGACGGTCGCCTCCACGATCTGGCCCACCGCCTCCCGGGTGTAGTACGCCTGGTGCGAGGTGACCAGCACGTTCCCGAAGGTCATCAGGCGGGCCAGGGTGTCGTCGGCCACCACCTCCAACGACTTGTCCATGAAGAACAGTCCGGCCTCGGCCTCGTAGACGTCCAGGCCCACCCCGGTGAACCGGCCGCGCCGCAGTTCGTCGACGAGGGCGTCGGTGTCCACCAGTCCGCCGCGGCTGGAGTTCACCAGGATGGCGTCGTCCCGCATGGCCCGCAGCGCCGCCCGGTCGATCAGGTGATGGGTCTCCGGAAGCAGCGGGACGTGCAGACTGATGAGGTCCGCCTCGGCGAGCAGGCGGGGCAACTCCACGTACTCCATGCCGAGTTCCTCGCACTCCGGGTTGGGTGCGACATCCCACCCCAGCAGCCGCATCCCGAACCCGGCGGCGATCCGGGCGAAGGCCCCGCCGATCTTCCCCGTCCCGATGACCCCGGCGGTGGCGCCGTGCATGTCCCGGCCCAGCAGGCCGTCGAGGCGGAAGTCGAACTCCCGGGTGCGGCGGGCGGCGCGCACCACCCGGCGGTTGACCGCCATCGCCAGCGTCCAGGCGAACTCGGCGACGGCGTGGGGCGAGTAGTACGAGACCCGGGCGACGGTGAGCCCGAGCCGGGCGGCGGCGGCCAGGTCGATGTTGTTGAAGCCGGTGGCCCGCTGGGCGATCATCCGGGTGCCGCCGGCCGCGAGGGTCTCCAGCACGTCGGCGCCGAGGTCCGCGTTGACGCTGACCGTGATGATCTCGTGGCCCGCCGCGATGGGGGCGGTGTCGGCGTTGAGGAAGACGTCCAGGGAGTGCACACGGCGCTCCCCGAAGGCTCCTTCGAGCAACGGTCGCTCGTCCGCCTGGACGCCGAAGGCGAGGATGGTCACGGTGGTGCGCCTCCTGATGTTCCCGCCGACCGTCGGCCGTGCCGCGGTCGGTCGTCCGATGTCGACCGTCTTCCGTGCGGTGTCCCGGGTCCGGTGCGCGCGCTGCCCCCGGCGCGCGGTGGGCGCTCAGCCCCGGCGGGGGAACCGCCCGCCGCGTCCCGACGCGTCGGTGCCCTCCCCGACTCCGTTGTCGGGATCGGCTCCGGGGCCGGGATCGACGCCGGGGGCCGACCCGTCGTCCAACCCCTGCTCGATGGCGTACCGCACCAACTCCACCCGGTTGTGCAACTGGAGCTTGCCCAGGGTGTTCTGTACGTGATTCTGGACCGTGCGGTGCGAGATCACCAACCGATCGGCTATCCGACGGTACGTCAGGCCCTTGGCCACCAGGCGCAGGACCTCGGTCTCCCGGGCGGTCAACCGGGGCACGCCGGCGCCGGGGCGGGCTCCGCCGGCCGGGGTTCCCGGGG
>NZ_VKHS01000532.1 GCF_014141525.1 Streptomyces calidiresistens | reverse complement strand
GCCCGGGGCGACGTTTCCCCGGGGCGGAACACCGGCGGGGGACGGGGCGGGCTTTGCCGGTGCGGTCCCCGCCGTGACGCCCCGGTTTCCGGGTGTTCCCTCCCGGCGGTTCCCGGCACCGCCCCGGGGAGGAAAGAACCGGAAACCGGGGCGTCGGAAAGCGTCGGAATCCCGGCTCCGGCGATCATTCACGACCGTTTCTTCACATATCGGGTCGGCCCCCGCCGGGGCGTGACCCCCGCCCGCTTCCGGCGTTGAGCAGGGCAACAGAACCGCCCACCGCCCGAACGCGCGTCGTGCGGGCCGGAACCGAGGAGCGACAGTGCCCACCATGCTCGACGTCAGCGACGACGTACGCGCCGAGATCGGCGACGAAGAGGCCGACCGGCTGCTCGCCGGGGAGACCGCCCCCGGCGCCTACGACTGCACGTCGTGCCGGACGCCGGGCGACCCGGAACGCGACCCCACCAGCACCGTCCTGTTCGTCGGCGAGGAGACGGCCGTCCTGGCCTTCGCCCACGCCGACTGCCTCCCCTCGCGGGTGGTACCGGTCTCGGAGGAGCAGTTGCGCGGCGCCGTGCAGACCATCACCGGGGAGACGCCCCCCGTCTCGGCCGAGGAGCTGGGGGGTACCCCCCGTCAGGCGGTGCTCGGGGTGACCTGCGGCCAGATCGCCGTGGGGGACGACCTCTACCCCGCCCTGGTGATCGAGCCGACGGCCCCCATCGCCCGGCCGGGCAGCGACGCGCCGGAGGACGTCTTCCTGGAGCTGCTGGGGGAACAGGGTTTCCAGCGGGTCGCCGACCCGGGGCGGATGCCGGAGGAGCTGCCGGGCTGGTCGGTGCTGATGGTCGACGGCGAACTGCACTCCATCCTCCAGCCGGGGCTGGTGGGCGCGCCCTCGGCCCCGTGGTGGCAGGCCCACCGTCCCCTGGCGCTGACCGACGAGTGGCGGGCCACCGCGAAGGACCGGCACACGGTGCTGGTCTACGCCGCTCCGGTGGGCACCATCGGCCGGCAGCCCCGCGAGGACCTGCTGCGGGTGGCACTGGAGAAGGCGGCGCTGGAGGGCGTCCTGGTCGCCGCGGCGCTGCCGCTCTCGGGGACCTGACGCCCCGGTCCGGGTGCCCGCGCGGGCACCCGGACACCGCCGACCGCCGGATGGCCCGGGACGGGGCGCGGGAGCGGCGGCGCGCTACCGGCGGTCACGGCTTCCCCGCCCCCTCCCGCATCCGTCCGGGTTCCCGCTCGTTGACCGGGTGTGCAGCCCATCGACTCGTCCCGTTCCGACAGCGGCGGACAGGGGCGCCACCGGCACTCCCCCGGCCTGGTGCCCGCCCTGCGGATCCCGCCGCCCCCTCCGCGGCCGACCGTGTCCGCGACACCCATCTACGACGCCCTGTGCGCGGAGTACCGCAGACTCTTCCGCACCCTGCCGGGCGACCGCTCCGGTGAGGAGGAGTCCTTCGACGCCTTCGCGAGCCGACTCTCCTCGCGCGGCGGTGTGGTGCGCATCGCCGAGGCCTTCGGCCGCCACCAGGTGCGCGGGGAGGGTTCCGGGGGCCGTGTCGTGGGTGGTCCGACCTCCCGGACGACCGGCTCGACCGGTCACGGGATGTCGATGTCCCCGCGCCGCCCCTCCGACACCTGAGGCCCGTGGTTCCTTTCCCCGGGCCCCTCCCCGGGAGGGTGCGGAGGGGACACCGCCGCCCGGGGGCCCGTCCGCCTCCTCCCGTCGGTCGCTCAGGAGCGGCGGTTGCCCCGCTTCTCCCGCACCCGCACGGAGACCTGGATCGGGCTGCCCTCGAAGCCGAAGCGCTCCCGCAGCCGGCGTTCGATGAAGCGCCGGTAGCCGGCCTCCAGGAAGCCGGAGGCGAAGAGCACGAAGCGGGGCGGTCGGGTGCCGGCCTGGGTGCCGAAGAGGATACGCGGCTGCTTGCCACCCCGTACCGGGTGCGGGTGGGCGGCGACCAGCTCGCCGAGGAAGGCGTTGAGCTTGCCGGTGGGGATGCGGGTCTCCCAGCTCTCCAGCGCGGTGTCCAGCGCCGGGACCAGCTTCTCCAGGTGACGACCCGTCTGCGCGGAGATGTTGACCCGGGGGGCCCAGCGGACCTGCACCAGGTCCCGCTCGATCTCGCGTTCCAGGTAGAAGCGGCGCTCCTCGTCGAGGGTGTCCCACTTGTTGTAGGCCAGGACCAGGGCCCGGCCGGCGTCCACCGCCATCGAGATGATGCGGGTGTCCTGGACGCTGATCGGCTCGCTGACGTCGATGAGCACCACGGCCGCCTCCGCCTTCTCCACGGCGGCGGCGGTGCGCAGCGAGGCGTAGTAGTCGGCGCCCTCCTGCAGGTGCACCCGACGCCGGATACCGGCGGTGTCCACGAATCGCCAGGTCCGGTCGCCCAGTTCGATCAGCTCGTCCACCGGGTCGCGGGTGGTGCCGGCCATCTCGTCCACCACCACGCGCTCCTCCCCCGCCAACTTGTTGAGCAGGGAGGACTTGCCGACGTTGGGACGGCCGACCAGGGCGATGCGCCGGGGACCGCCGACGGTCCCGCCGAAGGTCTCCGGCGGGGCCTCGGGCATCGCGTCCAGCACCGCGTCGAGCAGGTCACCGGTGCCGCGTCCGTGGAGCGCGGAGACCGGGTGCGGCTCACCCAGACCGAGCGACCACAGGGCGGTCGCGTCGGCCTCACCGGAGGGGCCGTCCACCTTGTTGGCGCACAGCACCACCGGTTTGCCGGCGCGGCGCAGCAGTCGGACCACGGCCTCGTCGGTGTCGGTGGCCCCGACCGTGGCGTCCACCACCAGGATCACCGCGTCGGCCGCGGCGACGGCGAACTCGGCCTGGGCGGCGACCGCCGCGTCGATGCCGAGCACGTCCTGCTCCCAGCCGCCGGTGTCCACCACCTTGAAGCGACGGCCGGCCCACTCCGCGTGGTAGGTCACCCGGTCCCGGGTGACGCCGGGGCGGTCCTCGACGACCGCCTCGCGCCGGCCGAGGATCCGGTTGACCAGAGTCGATTTGCCGACATTGGGGCGGCCGACGACGGCCAGCACCGGCTGCGGGCCGCCGCCGGCGGCCATCTCGCCGCCCAACTCGTCGGCCCCGAAGCCCTCCTCCTCCGCGAGCCGCAGGAATTCGGCGTACTCCTCCTCGCCGATCCCCGGGGGTGCGGGGGCGGGGGTGTTCTCCTCGTGCATGGTCCGTCTCCACCGTTGTGCGTCGTGCGTGGCTTGGTTTGTCGACCGGATCGCCGGCGGGCCGGGTCGGGTCAGCGGCCGGTGAGGCGTCGGGCCCGTTCCAGGTGCTCCTCCAACCGACCGCGCAGCCGCTCCGTCGCCGCGTCCAGCGCCGCCCTGGTACGGCGGGCGCCCGGCTCGGCCGCGACACGGGGCTCGCCGAAGACGACGTCGATGCGGCCCCGCAGCGGGGGCAGTCCCGGCACCAGACGGCTGCGCCCCTCGGCCCCACCGAGCACCGCGACCGGCACCACCGGGGCCCCGGAACGCACCGCGAAGTAGGCCAGCCCCCCGCGCAGGGCCGCGAAATCGCCCGCGCCCCGGGTGCCCTCGGGGAAGATGCCCAGCACCCCGCCCCCTTCCAGCACCCCCAGCGCGGAGGTGACGGCGGCACGGTCGGTGCCGTCGCGGTCCACCGGTATCTGGCCGATGCCGGTCAGGAAGCGTCCCAGTGGGCCGACGAACGCCTCGTGCTTGATCAGGAAGTGCACCGGTCGGGGCGCGGTGCCCATGAGCACCGGGCCGTCCACGTTGTGGGCGTGGTTGACGGCCAGGATCACCGGACCGGTCGCCGGCACCCGGTGGGCACCGAGGACGCGGGGGTGCCACGCGCCGTGGATCAGGCCGATGCCGATGCGCCGGCCCACGGCCGCGCCGCGCGGCGAGGGCCGGGGGGACCGGGTGGCCGTGCCG
>NZ_VKHS01000531.1 GCF_014141525.1 Streptomyces calidiresistens | reverse complement strand
CGGGTGGGGCCCCCGGGGCCACCATCCCCACCCGTCGCTTCCGATCCGCGCGCCGTCGCATAACGATCTTGATGGTGGGGAAACCTATCTGATTCGTCTTTTCCCGAGCGCTCCCGTAGACTGGTGCGTCGGTCCCGGTGCACCCGTGTATCTGGGCTGTCCAGGTAGCCGATCCCGGAAGGTGAAGCGCTCAAGTATGGCCAAAAAACAAGGGGCCATCGAGATCGAGGGCACCGTCGTCGAGTCTCTGCCGAACGCCATGTTCAAGGTTGAGCTACAGAACGGTCACCAAGTCCTCGCGCACATCAGCGGCAAGATGCGGATGCACTACATCCGTATCCTGCCCGACGACCGGGTCGTGGTGGAGCTCTCGCCCTACGACCTGACGCGCGGGCGGATCGTCTACCGCTACAAGTAGATCGAGACCCGGAGAACCTCAATCCCATGAAGGTCAAGCCGAGCGTCAAGAAGATCTGCGACAAGTGCAAGGTGATCCGCCGCCACGGTCGGGTCATGGTCATCTGCGACAACCTGCGCCACAAGCAGCGCCAGGGCTGATCGCGGACACGCCGAGCCGAACACTCGAAGCAGACTTCACGCGCCCGGGCGGTGACCGGCACCCCGTGCCCGGATCACCGCCCCACACGTCAACACCGCAGCGTCCCGTCCCCGCCCCGCGCGGGAGGCGACACCCCCGGTCGGAGGCCGGGGACCCGGTAGCCATGCCGGGACCGGAACTGCGGCAGACCTCCGACACGAATCAGGAGCCCACGCATGGCACGCCTATCGGGCGTCGACCTGCCGCGCGACAAGCGCGTCGAGGTCGCCCTCACCTACGTCTTCGGCATCGGTCGCACCCTGTCGCAGACCACGCTCCGCGAGACGGGTATCGACCCCGACACCCGCGTTCGCAACCTCTCCGAGGAAGAGCTGGTCCGCCTCCGCGAGTACGTCGAGGCCAACATCCGTACCGAGGGTGACCTCCGGCGCGAGATCCAGGCCGACATCCGCCGCAAGGTGGAGATCGGCAGCTACGAGGGTCTGCGTCACCGCCGCGGCCTGCCCGTTCGCGGACAGCGCACCAAGACCAACGCGCGTACCCGCAAGGGTCCGCGTCGCGCCATCGCCGGCAAGAAGAAGCCCGGCAAGAAGTAGTCCGCTCCGGACGCCGTTTCGCGGTCCGCGCAGCGGGACCGACCACCTCCACGGGAGATAGCGCTTTATGCCTCCGAAGGGCCGACAGGCCGGCGCCAAGAAGGTGCGCCGCAAGGAGAAGAAGAACGTCGCTCACGGGCACGCCCACATCAAGAGCACGTTCAACAACACCATCGTCTCGATCACCGACCCGTCCGGGAACGTGATCTCCTGGGCCTCCGCCGGCCACGTCGGCTTCAAGGGGTCCCGCAAGTCCACCCCGTTCGCCGCGCAGATGGCGGCGGAGAACGCCGCCCGCCGCGCGCAGGAGCACGGCATGCGCAAGGTGGACGTCTTCGTCAAGGGCCCCGGCTCCGGTCGTGAGACCGCGATCCGCTCCCTCCAGGCCACCGGCCTGGAGGTCGGGTCCATCCAGGACGTGACCCCCACCCCGCACAACGGCTGCCGCCCGCCCAAGCGCCGGCGCGTCTGAGTCGACGGCCGTTCCCGTCCCGGTGCCCCGGCACCGGAGCGGAACGGCCGCCCGTCGGGTCGGGTCCTCCGGGATCCGGCCCGACGGCGGGTTCCCGCCCCTCGCGGGGCGGTCGGCCCGCACCCCGCACCACCCACCGGCGGCGCGCGACACGCCGCCGGCCGGGTCCGGCGGCACCCCGGTGCCGTCGCCCCGGGGTCCGGCACCCGCCGGATACCCCGTTGTCCCCGCTCTCGGCATCAAATAGCGGGTGCCGAAGACTGGAGTCACCACCCATGCTGATCGCCCAGCGCCCCTCCCTGACCGAAGAGGTCGTCGACGAGTTCCGCTCCCGGTTCGTGATCGAGCCGCTGGAGCCGGGCTTCGGTTACACCCTCGGCAACTCCCTGCGCCGCACCCTGCTCTCCTCCATCCCCGGTGCCGCCGTCACCAGCATCCGCATCGACGGCGTGCTGCACGAGTTCTCCACCGTGCCCGGGGTCAAGGAGGACGTCACCGACCTGATCCTCAACATCAAGCAGCTGGTCGTCTCCTCCGAGCACGACGAGCCGGTCGTGATGTACCTGCGCAAGCAGGGTCCCGGCCTGGTCACCGCCGCCGACATCGCCCCGCCCGCCGGCGTCGAGGTGCACAACCCCGACCTGGTGCTGGCCGGCCTCAACGCCAAGGGCAAGCTGGAGATGGAGCTGACCGTCGAGCGCGGTCGCGGCTACGTCTCCGCCGTCCAGAACAAGCAGGCGGGCCAGGAGATCGGCCGCATCCCGGTCGACTCGATCTACAGCCCCGTGCTCAAGGTCACCTACAAGGTCGAGGCGACCCGTGTCGAGCAGCGCACCGACTTCGACAAGCTGATCGTCGACGTCGAGACCAAGGAGTCGATGCGTCCGCGCGACGCCATGGCCTCCGCCGGCAAGACCCTGGTCGAGCTGTTCGGCCTGGCCCGTGAGCTCAACGTCGACGCCGAGGGCATCGACATGGGCCCGTCCCCGACCGACGCCGCGCTCGCGGCCGACCTGGCGCTGCCCATCGAGGAGCTGGAGCTGACCGTCCGCTCCTACAACTGCCTCAAGCGCGAGGGCATCCACTCCGTCGGCGAGCTGGTCGCCCGTTCCGAGGCCGACCTGCTGGACATCCGCAACTTCGGTGCGAAGTCCATCGACGAGGTCAAGGCCAAGCTGGCCGGCATGGGCCTGGCCCTGAAGGACAGCCCGCCCGGATTCGACCCGACCTCCGCCGCCGACGGCTTCGGCGCCGACGACGACGGCGACCCCGGCTTCGCGGAGACCGAGCAGTACTGAGTCCGATCCCGCGCCCCGCCGTCGGCCGGGGCGCGGACCGGACACCCCCCCGTCGCGCGGCCCCGGCCCTTCCGGGAGCACGCGGCGGCACCGAGGACGTTCCCCGGGGCCCCGGCCCCGGGGGCACCCCGCCCCGGCACCGGCCCGGGCGGGCCCTGACACCGGTACCTGACACGGCCGGTGCAGTCACGAAGGAGAAACCCGATGCCCAAGCCCACCAAGGGTCGTCGTCTCGGCGGCGGTCCCTCCCACGAGCGGCTCATGCTGGCGGGCCTCGCCACCGCGCTGTTCGAGCACGGGCGCATCAAGACCACCGAGGCCAAGGCTCGTCGCCTGCGCCCGGTGGCCGAGCGGCTGATCACCAAGGCCAAGAAGGGCGACCTGCACAACCGTCGTCAGGTGATGCGCACCATCACCGACAAGAGCGTCGTGCACACCCTCTTCACCGAGATCGGCCCGCAGTTCGCCAACCGTCCCGGTGGGTACACCCGGATCACCAAGATCGGTCCCCGTCGTGGCGACAACGCCCCGATGGCGGTCATCGAGCTGGTGGAGGCCCTGACCGTGCAGCAGGAGGCCGTCGGCGAGGCCGAGGCCGCCACGCAGCGCGCGGTGAAGGAGTCGGACGAGGCCAAGGGCCGCACCGACCTCTCCAAGGACGGTGACGCCGAGGAGACCACCGGCGCCGAGAACGCCGGGACCACCGAGAACACCGAGAACACCGAGAACACCGAGGAGAAGAAGGACGCCTGATCGGCGGCCCTTTGCCCGGATGTCCCCGGATGTCCCCGGAGTCATCCGGTTCCCCCGGCCCCCGGGCCGGGGTAACCGGCGGGCCCGGTCCCCGCGCACCGCGGGGGCCGGGCCCGTTTCCGTGTCCGGCCCGCTCCCACCCGGTGCCCGGGCCGCCGACCCCGGGACGGTCGGGAGCCCCCGGACCCCGACGGCACCGCTCGGGGCGGATCCGGGAGAATGCGGCCTCGTGACCGACAGCGCGACCCGCCCCACCGACCCCC
>NZ_VKHS01000530.1 GCF_014141525.1 Streptomyces calidiresistens | reverse complement strand
GCGGAGGAAGGCCGTCCACGCCGGGTGGCTGTGGTGGGTGGGGCGGAGTCCGGTGTGCCTGGAGTCGCGCACCGCGACGGTGTCGGAGTCGGCGAGGGCCGCCACTTCGACGCATTGACCGTTGCCACTGCTGTAACTGCTGCGACGCCAACCGGTCCCGACCACAGGTCACCTCCGGGGAGAGTCCGTGTCGAGGATGGTCGTGAGCAGTCGCGAGGAGTCCGTCGGGCCGAGGGCTTGGGCTCGAAGCTGTTCGAACACGGCGCCGAAGCGACCCCCCTCCACCTCGGTGTCCGGAAACAGGTCCCCGGCCATGGACGGCAGGACCGTGTGGTTCCGGTGCGATCCGCCCCGGAACCGGGTGGTGGGATGAGGTCGGTGCGGGTCACAACTCCCGGATGACACGGGCGGGGTTGCCGACGGCGAGGACGTTCGCCGGAAGGTCGCGGGTGACGACCGCGCCGGCGCCGACCACCGTGTTCTCCCCGATCGTCACGCCGGGGCAGACGATGACCCCGCCGCCCAGCCAGACGTTGTCCCCGATGGTGATCGGCCGGGCGGCCTCCCACTTCGCCCGCCGGCGCTCGGCCTCCAAGGGGTGGATGGGCGTGAGCAGTTGGACGTTGGGGCCGATCTGCACGTCCTCCCCGATGGTGATCGGCGCGACGTCCAGGAACACGGCGCCGAAGTTGACGAAGGTGCCCCGGCCGACGGTGACGTACCGACCGAAGTCCACCCGCAGCGGCGGCCGGATCTCCACCCCCTCGCCCAGCCCGCCGAGGAGTTCGGCGAGCAGGGCGCGCCGCCCGGTGGGGTCGTCGGCGGGGGAGGAGTTGAACCGGTCGCACACCTCGGCGCCGCGCAGCAGGTCGGCGGCGATCTCCGGATCGTCGGCGAGGTACCAATCCCCCGCGAGCATCCGCTCCTTCGGTGTGCGCCCGTCCGGGTCGGCTCCGGTCGCGTCCGTCATGGTGGTCCCTCCGTCCTCCGACACCGGGGCGTCGGTGTGTGCGCGGTCAGTCGGTGCCCAGGACGACCGCCGACCACGGCGGCAGGGCGAACGGCCCACCGGGCTCCGGCATCCGCGGGTCGCCGAAGGTCGCGGCGAGTACCCGGTGGGCCCCCGTCCCCCCGCCGCTCTCCGGCAGCGGCACGGACACCCCGCCCCCCGAGAGGTTGACCGCCACGGTCAACGGCGGGTTGCGCAGCACCAGCCACCGGGCCGCCTCGTCGTACTCCACGGAGACCGCCGCCAAGGGCCGGTCCGGCGGCAGGTGCTCGTGCCGCAGCGCCAGCAGCCGCCGGTACCAGCCGAGCAGCCACTCCTCCTCCGGACGCCCGGGACGGCGCAGGCAGGAGCGGTCCCGGGTGGCGGGGTCCTGCGGGTCGGGGATCTCGGACTCGGTCCAGCCGTGCGAGGCGAATTCCCGTCGCCGGCCGGTGCGCACCGCCTCCGCCAGGTCCGGGTCGGGGTGGTCGGTGAAGTACTGCCAGGGGGTGCGGGCGCCCCACTCCTCGCCCATGAAGAGCATCGGGGTCATCGGTCCGCACAGCACCAGGGCCGCCCCGCAGGCCAGTTGGAGATCGGTGAGGGAGGCCGCCAGGCGGTCCCCCTGCGCGCGGTTGCCGATCTGGTCGTGCGTCTGCGCGTAACCCACCAGGCGGTACCCCGGCACCGTCTCCCGGTCCAGGGGGGCGCCGTGGCGCCGTCCCCGGAAGGAGGACCACCCGCCGGCGTGCAGGAAGCCGTCGGTCAGGGTGGTCGCCAGCGCGGCGATCGGGGCGCGGGCGAAGTCGGCGTAGTACCCCTGGTCCTCGCCGGTCAGCGCGGTGTGCAGGGCGTGGTGGAAGTCGTCGTTCCACTGGCCGTCCAGCCCCAGTCCGCCGGCCGCCTGGGGGGTGACGGTCGCGGGGTCGTTGCGGTCGGACTCCGCGATCAGGAACAGCGGCCGGCCCAGCTCGGCGGACAACTCGTCGACCCGCCGCGAGAGTTCGGCGAGGAAGTGCTCGGCCCGGTTGTCGGCCAGGGCGTGCACGGCGTCCAGCCGCAGGCCGTCCAGCCGGTAATCGCGCAGGAAGGCGAGCGCGCTGCCGATGAAGTGGTCGCGGACCTCGTCGGAACCCGGCCCGTCGAGGTTGATCGCCCACCCCCACGGGGTGTGGTAGCGGTCGGTGAAGTACGGGCCGAACTCGGCGAGGAAGTTGCCCCACGGGCCGAGGTGGTTGTGCACCACGTCCAGCACCACGCCCAGGCCGTGGCCATGGGCGGCGTCCACCAGGCGGCGCAGGCCGTCGGGGCCGCCGTAGGGTTCGTGCACCGCCCACGGCGCCACCCCGTCGTACCCCCACCCGTGCCGGCCGGGGAAGGAGCACACCGGCATCAACTGCACGTGGGTGATGCCCAGTTCGGCGAGTTCGGGCAGGTGCTCGATCGCGGCGTCGAAGGTGCCGGCGTCGGTGAAGGTCCCGACGTGCAGTTCGTACAGCACCGCGCCGGGCAGGCCCCGACCCTCCCACGGGTGGTGCCAGGCCCACCCGGCCGGGTCGTCGATCACGGCCCCCGGCCTCCCCGGTCCCTCCGGCAACCGGCGGGCCCGTGGGTCCGGGCGCACCGGGCCCTCGTCCACCGAGAAGCCGTAGCGGTCGCCGGGCGCGGCCGGCGCCTCGACCCGCCACCACCCCCCACCCGGCCCGTCGGCCGACCCGGGATCGTGCCGGGCCATCGGCACCCGCCGGTCGCGCAGGTGCAGATCGACCCGCTTCGCCTCCGGTGCCCACACCTCGAACCACTCGCTCCGCATGGTCACCCATGGTCGCGGTGCGCCGGCCCCGGCGCCACACCGCCGCGCCGGGCGGGGCCGGAAACCGGGACCCGGGTCGGTGGGAAACGCCGCATCGGCCGAATCCGCGGGAACCGTTCGGCGATGCCCCGCATCGCGCTGACCGGCAACGATCTGGACACCGGGTTCGGTCGCCGGGAGAATGACGGACCATGAATTCCCTCGAAGCCGGCCCGCCGCCGCCCCGGGTCTCCGACGCCGAACGGGAGCACGCGCTGGAGCTGTTGCGGGAGGGCGTGGCACAGGGGCGGGTCTCGCACGACACCTTCCTGCGCCGCATGGAGGTGGTGTTGGGCGCGCGGCGTCCCGATGAGCTGCGGGCGGTTCTGGAGGACCTGCCGCGCCGCGCGCCGGCTCCCGAGCCGGTCCCCAACGATCCGGCCCTGTACGAGCGGTTGGCCGACCGGTGGGGCGATCCGCGCGGGGATTTCGCGATGCTGCACTGGCTGGCGGTCGCCCGGGCCGAACTCGTCCCGCCCGCGCGCCGGTCCGGGGCCGTGCTGGTCGATCTGGGGTGCGGCGGGGGGCTGTTGGCCCCGCACCTCCGCCACCACGGGTACCGACACGTGGGGGTGGACCTCTCCCCCCGCTCGCTGGCCGTCGCCCGGGAGCACGGCGTGCGGGTCGTGCGGGCCGACGTGACGGCGGTGCCCCTGCCCGACGGTGTCGCCGACGTCGTGGTGGCCGGGGAGATCCTGGAACACGTCCCGGACCTCCCCCGGGCGGTGGCGGAGGCGTGCCGGTTGCTGCGGCCCGACGGGCTCCTGGTCGTGGACACCCTCGCCGACACGGTGCTCGCGCGCTGGGTGGCCGTCCACCTCGGGGAGCGGATTCCGCGCGTGGCGCCCCGGGGCGTGCACGACCCCGCGCTGTTCGTCAACCGCGAGCGACTGGGGCGCGAGTGCGCCCGGCACGGCGTGCGGTTGCGCATCCGGGGACTGCGGCCCGTGGTGCGCGATCTCCCGGCATGGCTGACCGGTCGGCGCGACACCGTTCGGATGCGCCCCGTCCGGGACACCTCGATCCTCTACCAGGGGATCGGGCGCAGAACCGCACCCGCCGCCCGCGCACCGGCCCCCCGGGGCGAGCGGTGACACCCCCTC
>NZ_VKHS01000053.1 GCF_014141525.1 Streptomyces calidiresistens | reverse complement strand
CGTCCACCCCGACCCTCCCGGAGCCGCCGACGGGATCGCCGACTCCGGGGACGGGGCCGGGAGGCGTGACGCCGCCCCGGCGTCCCCCACCGCCGCCGCGCCCGCGGACACCCCGGGGGACGCTCCGCCGCTGCCGCCGGAGCGCTCCTACCGTCTGCCCGTCACCGACGAGCTGTGCTACCGCTTCCGGGCCCGTCGGTGGGCCCACGGCCATTGGCAGGTCGACCCCGACTCCATCACCCCGGAGGCCGACCCCCTGCGGTTCGTCGCCCTCGCCCACGACGGGTTGCTCGGACTGGGCGGTGACACCACCGGCCACCTCATCCGGGAGCTGACCGCCACCCTGGCCGCCGACACCCTCCTGGCCTCCCGGGCACTAGACGCGGCGGCCACCGCCGATCTGGGCTACGCCGAACTGGAGGGGCACCAGACCGGCCACCCCTGGCTGGTCGCCAACAAGGGGCGGGTCGGCTTCTCCGCGTCCGACGCGGCCCACTGGGCCCCCGAGGCCCGGCGGCCGGCCCGACTGCCCTGGATCGCCGCCCACCGGGCCCTGGCGCGGTACCGGGGCGTGTCCGCGCTGGCGGACCCCGACACCCTCTACGGGCGGGAACTCGACCCGGGGGTCCGGGAGACCTTCGCCCGCACCGTCGCCGACCGGGGGCGGAACCCGGACGACTACCTGTGGTTGCCGGTGCACCCCTGGCAGTGGGACAACACCATCGCCACCCTCTTCGCCCGCGAGGTCGCCGAGGGCACCCTCATCCCGCTGCCCACCGACGGCGACCGGCGGCTGCCCCAGCAGTCCATCCGCACCTTCGTCAACCTCGATCGTCCGGAGCGACGCGGCGTCAAGCTGCCGCTGTCGGTGCTCAACACGCTGGTGTGGCGCGGACTGCCCACCGAACGCACCCTGGCCGCGCCGGCCGTGACCGAGTGGATGCTGGGCCTGCGCGACGCCGATCCCTTCCTCGCCGAGGAGACCCGGGTCGTGCTGCTCGGCGAGACCGCCTCGGTCACCGTCCCCCATCCGTTGTACGACGAGCTGCCCAGCGTGCCCTATCAGTACCGGGAACTGCTCGGCTGCATCTGGCGGGAGCCGATCGCCGCCCACCTGGACCCGGGGGAGCGGGCCCGCACCCTCGCCGCACTGCCCTCGGTGGGCGCGGACGGGCGCGCGCTGGTGGCCGAGTTGGTGGGGCGTTCGGGGCTGGGCGCCGAGGAGTGGCTCTCCCGCCTCTTCTCCGCCCTGCTGCCGCCGCTGTTGCACTTCCTTTACCGCTACGGCACGGTCTTCTCCCCGCACGGCGAGAACGCCGTGGTGCTCTTCGACGCCGACGACGTCCCGACCCGACTGGCCGTCAAGGACTTCGTCGACGACGTGAACCTCAGCGCCGAGCCGGTTCCCGAGCGGGAGGGCATACCGGAGGAGGTCGCCCGGATTTTGTTGACCGAGCCGTCCTCCTTCCTGCCGCAGTTCATCCACTCCGGCCTGTTCATCGGGGTGTTCCGCTACCTGGCGCCGGTGTGCGCGCAGCACCTCGGGGTGCCCGAGGGGCGCTTCTGGGCCCTGGTGCGCGCGGAGATCCTGCGCCATCAGCACCGCTTCCCGGAGTTGAAGCGCCGATTCGAGCAGTTCGACCTGCTCTCCCCGCGCATCGACCGTCTGTGCCTGAATCGCAACCGGCTCCACCTGGACGGGTACCGGGACCGGTCGGAGCGCCCGCACGCCGCCGTGCACGGTACGGTCGTCAACCCGCTGCACTCGCCTCCCCCGCTCGCTCCCCCGCTCCCGTGAACGGGTGACGGGGCGTCGACGAGCGCCCCGATCCGCCGGGGCCGGCCGGATCCGTCGGCCGGCCCCACCGGGCCGGATCCGGTGTCGGAGGGACCGCGTAGGGTGTCTGCGCTATGAGCGCACCTTCCGGCGGTCCCGCCGTTCCCGAACTCCTGCACGCAGCGGTCGGTGCCATCGGCGGCACCGAGCGGCCCGGCCAGGTGGCGATGGCGGAGGCCGTCGCCGCGGCCGTCGAGGAGGACACCCACCTGTTGGTGCAGGCCGGCACCGGTACCGGCAAGTCCATGGGTTACCTGGTACCCGTCCTGGCCCGGGCCGAGCGCGCGGTCATCGCCACCGCCACCCTCGCCCTCCAGCGGCAGCTCACCGAGCGGGACCTGCCCCGGGTCACCGAGGCGCTGCGCCCGCTGCTGGGGCGCCGCGCGGAGTTCGCCACCCTCAAGGGCCGCTCCAACTACCTGTGCCTGCACCGCCTCCACGAGGGGGTTCCGCAGGAGGAGGAAGAGGGACTGTTCGACCCCTTCGAGGCGGCCGCCTCCGCCGGCGGGGCGAGCAGCAAACTCGGCAGGGACCTGCTGCGGCTGCGGGACTGGGCCGACGAGACGGAGACCGGCGACCGCGACGCGCTGACACCGGGCGTCTCCGACCGCGCCTGGTCGCAGGTGTCGGTCTCCTCCCGCGAGTGCCTGGGCGCCACCCGCTGTGCCTACGGCGCGGAGTGCTTCGCCGAGGCCGCCCGCGAGCGCGCCCGGCTCGCCGAGGTCATCGTCACCAATCACGCGCTGCTGTCCATCGACACCCTGGAGGGCGCCTCGATCCTCCCCTCCCACGACGTGCTGGTGGTGGACGAGGCCCACGAACTGGTCTCCCGCGCCACCGGCGTGGCCACCGGCGAGCTGACCCCCGCCTCGGTGGCCCGGGCCGCCCGGCGCGCGGCCAAACTGGTCGACGAGAAGGCCGCGGATGCCCTGCAGAACGCCTCCGACGGTTTCGAGGCGCTCATGGAACTGGCCCTGCCGGGACGGCTGGAGGAGATCCCGGAGGACCTGCGCCACGCCCTGGCCCTGTTGAGGGACGCCTCGCGCACCGTGATCACCGCCCTGGGGGGCACCCGGGACGCCTCGGTGGAGCAGGAGGACGCCGTACGGCGGCAGGCCCTGGCCTCCGTGGAGACCGTGCACACGGTCGCCGAGCGGGTGCTGGAGGGCTCGGAGTACGACGTGGTCTGGTACGAGCGCCACGAACGCTACGGGGCGTCGCTGCGGGTGGCGCCGATGTCCGTCTCGGGCCTGCTGCGGGAGAAGCTGTTCGCCGAGCGCTCGGTGGTGCTCACCTCCGCCACCCTCAAACTGGGTGGGGACTTCGACGGCGTCGCCGCCTCGCTCGGCCTGCCCCCGGAGGCACGGCAGGGGCCGGAGGACCCGCCGTGGCGGGGTCTGGACGTCGGGTCGCCGTTCGACTACCGGCGCCAGGGCATCCTGTACGTCGCCCGGCACCTGGACCCGCCCGGGCGCGAGCCCGCCCGCCCGGACACGATGGCCGAGCTGGCCGGGCTGATCGAGGCGGCCGGGGGACGCACCCTGGGCCTGTTCTCCTCGATGCGGGCGGCCCGGGCGGCGGCGGAGGAGCTGAGGGGCCGGCTGCCCCACCCGATCCTGCTCCAGGGCGAGGAGACCCTGGGGGAGCTGATCAAGGGCTTCGCGCAGGACCCGGAGACCTGTCTGTTCGGCACCCTGTCGCTGTGGCAGGGGGTGGACGTGCCGGGGCCGTCCTGCCAACTGGTGGTCATGGACCGCATTCCCTTCCCCCGGCCGGACGACCCGCTCACCGGTGCGCGGCAGAAGGCGGTCGAGGAGGCCGGGGGCAACGGCTTCATGGCGGTGGCGGCCACCCACGCGGCGCTGCTGATGGCCCAGGGCGCCGGACGGCTGGTGCGGGCGGCCGGTGACCGGGGGGTGGTGGCGGTGTTGGACTCCCGGCTCGCCCGGTCGCGGTACGGGAGCTTCCTGCGGGCCTCGATGCCGGACTTCTGGTACACGCACGACGCGGCGCAGGTGCGCCGCTCGCTGGCGGCGATCGATGCCGCGGCGAAGGAGGCCTGAGCCGGTACCGGTCGCCTCCGCCCGGCCGGCGCCGTCCGACATGGTCGGGAGGCGGGTGTCGGCCCGGCGCGGGGCTCCCTCCGGGGCCGCTCCGACGCCGGGTCGGGGGTAGTCGGGAAGGGACATCGGTGCCGAGGGGCCCGGCCGCTCGGCGGGGCCCCGCGGGCGAACCGCGCTCGGAGACGAGAGGGGCCGGCCCCCGGCCCGGGGACGCCCGCAGGCCCGCCCGCGGCCTCTCCGGGGGCCACCCGGGCGGGCCCCGCTCCCGTGGCCCGCGCTCGCGACACGGCGCGGCACGGTGGTCGGGCGGCGCGGACGAGGGGGACGGCCGGACCGCCGACCCGTGCGGTCCGGTGCGTTTCCCCCGTGGTCCCGGCGGTTCCGCCCCACCGGGGGCGCGGTCCCGGGCGGTGGGATCCACCGCCCTCCGCGCCGTGCCCGGTCTCAGACGCGGCGCATCACCGCGACGACCTTGCCCAGTATGGTCGCGCTCTCACCGGCGATGGGCTGGTAGGCGGGGTTCTGGGGGAGCAGCCACACCTGGCCGTTCTCCCGCTTGAACCGCTTGACGGTGGCCTCGCCGTCGATCATGGCGGCGACGATGTCGCCGTTCTCCGCCACCGGCTGACGCCGGACGGTGACCCAGTCGCCGTCGCAGATGGCCGCCTCGATCATGGAGTCACCGACGACCTTGAGGACGAACAGCTCACCGTCGCCGACCAGCTGCCGGGGGAGGGGGAAGACGTCCTCCACCGACTCCTCGGCCAGGATCGGCCCACCCGCGGCGATGCGGCCCACCAGCGGCACGTAGGAGGCGGCCGGGCGGCCGGAGGTGTCCGAGGGCTGCGGGGTGGGGGTCTCCGCGCCGCGCACCTCGTAGGCGCGGGGGCGGTGCGGGTCCCGGCGCAGGAATCCCTTGCGCTCCAGGGCCATCAGCTGGTGCGCGACCGAGGAGGTGCTGGAGAGGCCGACGGCCTGTCCGATCTCCCGCATGGAGGGCGGGTAACCGCGGCGCTGGACGGAATCGCGGATGACCTCGATGACGCGCCGCTGGCGCTCGGTCAGTCCGCTGCTGTCCGCCCGAATACCCGGCGGACGACCGGGAAGGGATCGCCCGGCGGGAGCCTCCCCGGTGCGGCCCGCCCCCGGCGGCGCGGTGATGGTGTTGTCTGCTGCGGTGGTCATGTCGCCCCTCTCGTGCGTACTCCCTGGCCGGTCAACGCTATGGGGTATCGAAAGGTTGCGCCAAACACACGTTCGAGTGAAATATGGCGATTCCGCTGAGGAGATCATGGTCGGCGGTGTAAGGAATGCCGTTTTCCGGTGAAATCCGGTGGTGACGCCCGCCGGTCGGGGCGCGCCCTCCCGGGATCGTGGCCGGGTCGCGTGGTGAACTCCTCCCGGCCGGATCGGAGTTCGAGCGGTGGGGTGCACCCGGGTTCCCCGGGTCGCTCCCGGCGCCCGACCCGGGTTCCGCGGGCACCGGCGGGCCGGCGTATTCTCGCCCGGTCGCCCCCGCTCCCGGGTTCGGGTGCGGACCACCGCGGACAACCGCGGACGACGGGGCGGCCCCCGGGGCGCCCGCCGCATCGGATGCGGAGCTTGCGGGAGGTGCGGGGTTCGCGTGTGGATCCGGGGCCGCCGCGCGCAGTCGCGCCGGTGCGGCCGGTGATCTCCGCACGTCGGCGCCGGGAGGGCGCGGCAGCGGGCCCGGCGGGGTGACCCCCGGCACTCCCCGATCGGCGGCGTGTCGGTCCCGGGCCCCCCAGATCTAGTGGTTAGATGGCTCGCGACTCCCCAGGGGTTGTGGTTCCGAGGTCTCATTCGGGCTCCGCATCGCCTATGCTGGGGAGCGTTCCGCGGGGGCCTTTCGGCCCTTGTGGAACCGTTGCGCGGTGCTTCGAGGGGCCGCCGGGTAAGCCCGGTGCCGACCGCTCGGAACCGCCACCGGATCGACGGGTCCACCACATCGGGCACCACATCGGAAGGGGAGCGGTCGCGATGCACTGCCCTTTCTGTCGTCATCCGGACAGCCGGGTCGTGGACAGTCGCACGGCCGACGACGGCACCACCATCCGGCGCCGCCGCCAGTGCCCCGACTGCTCCCGGCGCTTCACCACGCTGGAGACGGCGGCCCTCATGGTGGTCAAGCGCAGCGGGGTGACCGAGCCCTTCTCGCGGAACAAGGTCATCGCGGGGGTGCGCAAGGCGTGCCAGGGGCGACCGGTCACCGAGGACGCCCTCGACCGACTCGGCCAGCAGGTCGAGGAGGCGCTGCGGGCCGGTGGCCGTGCCGAGTTGTCCGCCCACGACGTGGGCCTGGCCATACTCGGCCCGCTCCGGGAGCTGGACGCGGTGGCCTACCTCCGGTTCGCCTCGGTCTACCGGGCCTTCGACAGCCCGGAGGACTTCGAGGCGGCCATCGAGGAACTGCGCCGGGAGCGACCACCCGCCGGCGCCGACTGACCGGCCGGCCCCGTACCGCACCGTTCCGCGGAGCGGTGGGGCACGCGGGGAGGCGGCGTCCCCGCCCGTTTCCGGGCGGACCCGCCGGGCGGGCACCGGCGCGGGGACGTGATCGACCATCCGGCGAAGCCCGGGGCGGGGCGGCGCGAGGAGCGCCCCGAACCCCGGCGTCCGCCGTGCGCGGCGGCACCCGCCACGGCACCGAAGTACATCCGTGTCCCGGACCAGGAGCCGGGCACACCAGGGCGTTTCGCCCGAAGAGGGAGGCGGCATGACAGAGACGACGAGCGGTTCGGCACGGGGTTCACGCGGCAAGGGGACCAAGTCCGGCGGCAAGGGCGCGGCCCCCAAGGGCATGCGCATGGAACGCATCCACACCACCCCCGGCGTGCACCCGTACGACGAGGTGGCCTGGGAGCGGCGCGACGTCGTCATGACCAACTGGCGCGACGGCTCGGTCAACTTCGAGCAGCGCGACGTGGAGTTCCCCGACTTCTGGTCGGTGAACGCGGTCAACATCGTCACCAGCAAGTACTTCCGCGGGGCCGTCGGTACCCCGCAGCGCGAGACGAGCCTCAAGCAGCTCATCGACCGGGTGGTGAGCACCTACCGCGCGGCCGGTGAGGAGCACGGCTACTTCGCCTCCCCGGCCGACGCCGAGATCTTCGACCACGAGCTGACCCATGCCCTGCTGCACCAGGTCTTCAGCTTCAACTCCCCGGTCTGGTTCAACGTCGGGACCAAGCAGCCCCAGCAGGTCAGCGCCTGCTTCATCCTCTCCGTGGACGACTCCATGGAGTCGATCCTGGACTGGTACAAGGAAGAGGGGATGATCTTCAAGGGAGGTTCCGGCGCCGGCCTGAACCTCTCCCGCATCCGCTCCTCCAAGGAACTGCTCTCCTCCGGCGGCAACGCCTCCGGTCCCGTCTCCTTCATGCGCGGCGCCGACGCCTCCGCCGGCACCATCAAGTCCGGGGGTGCCACCCGGCGCGCCGCGAAGATGGTCGTGCTCGACGTCGACCACCCCGACATCGAGGCCTTCATCGACACGAAGGTCAAGGAGGAGGAGAAGATCCGCGCCCTGCGCGACGCGGGCTTCGACATGGACCTCGGCGGGGACGACATCACCTCCGTCCAGTACCAGAACGCCAACAACTCGGTACGGGTCACCGACGACTTCATGCGGGCCGTCGAGAACGGCGAGCGGTTCGGCCTGCGCGGCCGGCTGAACAACGAGGTCATCGAGGAGGTCGACGCCAAGGCGCTCTTCCGACGGATGGCCGAGGCCGCCTGGGCCTGCGCCGACCCCGGCATCCAGTACGACGACACGATCAACCACTGGCACACCTGCCCGGAGTCCGGCCGCATCAGCGCCTCCAACCCGTGCAGCGAGTACATGCACCTGGACAACACGTCCTGCAACCTCGCCTCGCTCAACCTGATGAAGTTCCTCCACGACGACGGCAACGGCGTCCAGAGCTTCGAGGCCGAGCGCTTCGCCAAGGTGGTCGAACTCGTCATCACCGCGATGGACATCTCCATCTGCTTCGCGGACTTCCCCACCGAGAAGATCGGCGAGAACACCCGCGCCTTCCGCCAGCTGGGCATCGGCTACGCCAACCTCGGCGCCCTGCTGATGGCCACCGGCCACGCCTACGACTCCGACGGCGGACGCGCGCTGGCCGGCGCCATCACCTCCCTGATGACCGGCACCGCCTACCGCCGCTCCGCCGAACTGGCCGCCGTGGTCGGTCCCTACGACGGCTACGCCCGCAACTCGGAGGCCCACCTGCGGGTCATGCGGCAGCACTCCGACGCCAACGCCGCCGCGACCCGCATGGACGACCTCGACACCCCGGTGTGGAACGCGGCCACCGAGGCCTGGGAGGAGGTGCTGCGACTGGGCGGGAAGAACGGCTTCCGCAACGCGCAGGCCAGCGTCCTCGCCCCCACCGGCACCATCGGCCTGGCCATGGGGTGCGACACCACCGGCATCGAGCCGGACCTGGCCCTGGTCAAGTTCAAGAAGCTCGTCGGCGGCGGCTCGATGCAGATCGTCAACACCACCGTGCCGATGGCCCTCAAGCGGCTCGGCTACCCGACCGAGCAGATCGAGGCGATCGTCGCCCACATCGCCGAGAACGGTTCGGTGACCGACGCCCCCGGCCTGAAGACCGAGCACTACGAGGTCTTCGACTGCGCCATGGGTGAGCGTTCGATCTCGCCGATGGGTCACGTGCGGATGATGGCGGCCGCCCAGCCGTTCCTCAGCGGGGCCATCTCCAAGACCTGCAACGTCCCGGAGAGCGCGACGGTGGAGGAGATCGAGGAGATCTACTTCCAGGGCTGGAAGCTCGGGCTGAAGGCGCTGGCGATCTACCGCGACAACTGCAAGGTCGGCCAGCCGCTGTCGGCGAAGAAGAAGGGCGACACGGGCGCCACGGGCGCCACGACGGTCGGCGCCGTCGCGACCGTCGCCGCTCCCGTCGCGGCCCCGGCCGCTCCGGCGACGGTGGAGCACCACCCGGTGCGCAAGCGCCTGCCGAAGGGACGGCCCGGCATCACCACCTCCTTCACCGTCGGCGGCGCCGAGGGCTACATGACGGCCAACTCCTACCCGGACGACGGGCTGGGGGAGGTCTTCCTGAAGATGTCCAAGCAGGGCTCCACCCTCGCGGGCATGATGGACGCCTTCTCCATCGCCGTCTCCGTCGGCCTCCAGTACGGCGTGCCGCTGGAAACCTACGTCTCGAAGTTCACCAACATGCGCTTCGAGCCGGCCGGCATGACCGACGACACCGATGTCCGGATGGCGCAGTCGATCGTCGACTACATCTTCCGTCGCCTGGCCCTGGACTTCCTGCCGTTCGAGACCCGCTCCGCCCTGGGCATCCACACCGCCGAGGAGCGTCGTCGTCACCTGGAGACCGGTTCCTACGAGGCCGTCGGCGGCGAGGAGCACGAGGTGGACGTGCAGGGGCTCTCGCAGTCCGCGCCCACGGTGTCCCCCGCCTCCACCACGCCGTCCGTGCCGGCGCAGCCGGTCCGACCGGAGTCCCCCGCGCCGGGCCAGGCGCGCACCAACGCCGAGCTGGTGGAGATGCAGCTCGGAGTGAGTGCCGACGCCCCGCTGTGCTTCTCCTGCGGCACCAAGATGCAGCGGGCGGGCAGCTGCTACATCTGCGAGGGCTGCGGCTCCACCAGCGGCTGCAGCTGATCGCGGGCACCCCTCGGGGGTGAACGTCCGGCCGGGGCGGCGGAACCGGGGAACCGGTTCCGCCGCCCCGCGCGCGTGCGGTGCCGCCGTGCGCCGGGCGGGCTTCCCCCGTCCGGCGTCGGCCGGGCCGCCGGGGCCGTACGATGGCGCGGTGCTGGTCAAGTGGATTCGCTGCAACGTCGTCGAACGGACCGGTTTCGAGCGGGGGCAGCGGAAGTGGGCGGGCCTCCTCGGGGAACCCGGCTTCCGCGGGCAGGGCGGGGGCTGGAGCCGGAGCGACCCGGGGGTGGCGCACATCTTCTGCTTCTGGGAGAGCCGCGCGCTCTACGACTCCTTCATGGCGCGCTCCCACGCCCGCCTGGCGTCCTCCCAGGCCGGTACCCACCGCGACGAGAGGGTGCGGCTCTTCGACTACCGCTTCGACGTCAAGATGGGCTTCGAGCCCCGCTTCACCGACGTGGACCTGCTGCGGGTCGCGCACTGCCGGGTCCACGAGGATCGCACCGAACACTTCTCCCTCATGCAGCGGAAGGTCTGGAACCCCGCCATGGCGGGCAGCCCCGGCATGGTGCGCGGGGTCTTCGCCGAGGCGGAGGAGGACCGGGAGTTCCTCGTCCTGTCCATGTGGGACTCGGCCGCCGAACGCGCCAAGTACCGCACCGAGCGGGTGGAGCGCCTGGTGCTGCGGGCCGGTACCGGCGCCGACCTGGCCGCTCTCGCCGGGGACGTGATCGACCTGGAACCCGCCTGGACCGTTTGAGCTCCGGGCGCGACCCCCGGGATCCGCCCGGCGTACGGGCCCCGCCGGGGGCCGGTACCACCCCGACCGGGCCCGGCCCGTCGGCGGGGCGCCGGATCGGCCTCGTGCCGGGCGTCCCCTCCGGGCCCCCGGTCGGAACCCCGATCCGGCGAGGGGCCGGTTTCCGTGCCGACCGTGCCGGGTCCCCCGAGGGGGCGAACCCCGGTCGGGGCGGCGCTAGGGTGGATCACGTCATGACCGGTTTCCCCTCCGCTCCCGCGAGCGGGCTTTCCGCCACGCGCCGCGCGTCCTCCGCCCGTCCCGTCCCCGCCCACACCGTGGAACGCTCCCTGCGGGCCCGCACCGGCGCCCGGCTGGTCGCCGGGATCGACGAGGTCGGACGAGGTGCGTGGGCCGGCCCCGTCACCGTCTGCGCCGCCGTCACCGGCCTGCGTCGCCCCCCGGAGGGCCTGACCGACTCCAAGCTGCTCACCCCGGCCCGGCGCGCGGAGATGGCCGCCCGGCTGGAGGAGTGGGTCACCTCCCGGGCCCTGGGCCACGCCTCCCCGGAGGAGATCGACACCCTCGGCATGACGGCCGCCCTCCGCCTGGCCGCCGTCCGCGCCCTGGAAGCCCTCCCCGAGCGGCCCGACGCGGTGATCCTCGACGGCAGCCACGATTACCTCGGCCCGCCGTGGACCGTCCGCACCGTCGTCAAGGGCGACCTGTCCTGTGTGTCGGTGGCGGCGGCCTCCGTCCTGGCCAAGGTGGACCGGGACGCCCGACTCGCCGAACTGGGGCGCGAGCACCCCGACTTCGCCTTCGAACGCAACGCCGGTTACCCCTCGCCCACCCACCGCGCGGCGCTGGAGCGCCTGGGGCCGACCCCGCACCACCGCCTGAGCTGGTCCTACCTCGACGCCCTCCCGCGCTGGCGGCATCTGCGGAAGCCGCCGCCCGTCGCCCCGGGACGGCCCCGCCGCCCGGCGGCGGAGGGCCCGCCGGCGGGGCAACTCGGCATGTTCTGAGCCCGGTGCGCCCCCGCCCCGGTGCGCCCGGGGCGGGGATCGAGTGCCCCGCGCCGGGCGCACCGGGGCGGCCCTCAGCCCTGCACGGCGAGCACCAGCGGCAGCACGCCCGGGACCCCGGACCGTCGCAGCAGGCGGGCGGCCACCGCCAGGGTCCAGCCGGTCTCGGTCCAGTCGTCCACCAGGAGCACCGGGCCGTCGACCGAGGGCAGCGCGGCGGCCAGCCCGGCGTCCGGCACCAGCGAGTCGTGCAGCGCGCGCAGACGCTGGGCACCGTTGCTGCGAGGGGTGTGCGGGCCGGTGACCGTCACCGAACCGAGCAGGGGCATCCGCCCGACCTCGGCGATACGGGCCCCCAGGCTCGCCACCAGGCGGGGCCGGTCGCGGGAGGCCACGGTGACCACGCCCACGGGACGGGACGGGGCATCCGGCTCCCCGGAGGCCCAACCACCCGGCCCCCGCGCCCAGTCGGCCAGCACCTCCACCACCGCCCGCACGACGTCGTCGGGGACCGGACCGTCCGCCTCCCGATCGCTCAGCAACGGGCGCAGCCGGTTCCCCCAGCCCAGGTCGGACAGACGCCCCAGGGCCCGGCCGGGCGCGTGCTGCTCACCCGCGGGGATCCTGCCCCGCAGGTCCACACCGACCGCCTGCATGCCGGTGGGCCACATCCGGCGCGGTTCGATCGGTACCCCGGGGCGGCGCAGGTCGCGCCGTGAGGCGGCCAGCGCCTCCTCGTCGACGGAGGTGTCGAATCGGGCCCCCGCGCAGTTGTCGCAGCGCCCGCAGGGAGCGGCACCCTCGTCGTCCAACTGGCGCCGCAGGTACGCCATGCGGCAGTCGGAGAGGTCGGCGTACTCCAGCATGGCGCGCTCCTCCTCGGCACGCCGCCTCGCCACCCGTTCGTACCGCCCGGTGTCGTAGACCCACGGCTCGCCGGTGCCGATCCACCCGCCCCGCACCCGGCGCACCGCGCCGTCCACGTCCAGCACCTTGAGCATGGTCTCCAACCGGGACCGGCGCAGGCCGACCAGTGGTTCGAGGGCCGGCAGCGACAGCGGCCGCTCCGACTCGCCGAGCACCCGCAGGGTCTCGCGCACCTGCTCCTCCGGGGGAAAGGCCAGGGAGGCGAAGTACTTCCAGATCGCGGCGTCCTCCGGTCCCGGCAGCAGGACCACCTCGGCGCGATCGGTGCCGCGCCCCGCCCGACCGATCTGCTGGTAGTAGGCGATGGGGGAGGAGGGCGAGCCGAGGTGTACGACGAAACCCAGATCCGGCTTGTCGAACCCCATGCCCAGGGCCGAGGTCGCCACGAGCGCCTTCACCCGGTTGGCCAGCAGGTCGGACTCGGCGGCGGCCCGCTCGGCGGGCTCGGTGCGGCCGGTGTAGGCGGCGACCTCGTGGCCGCGTTCGCGCAGATGGGCGGCGGTCTCCTCGGCGGCGGCGACGGTCAGCGCGTAGACGATGCCGGAACCGGGCAACTCCTCCAGCCGCCGGTCCAGCCAGGCCAGGCGGTGGGCGGGATCCGGCAGTCGGACCACCGACAGCCGCAGGCTCTCGCGTTCCAGGGAGCCGCGCAGGACCAGCGCACGCCCCGCGCCGTCCCCCGCGTCCTCCGCCGGTGGGCCCCCGGTGCCCAACTGCTCGGCGATGTCGTCGGTGACCCGGGCGTTGGCGGTGGCGGTGGTGGCCAGGACCGGTACGCCCTCGGGCAGGTCGGCCAGGACGGTGCGCAGCCGACGGTAGTCGGGCCGGAAGTCGTGGCCCCAGTCGGAGATGCAGTGCGCCTCGTCCACCACCAGCAGCCCGGTTCCGGCGGCCAGGCGGGGCAGCACGTGGTCCCGGAAGTCGGGGTTGTTCAGTCGCTCGGGGCTGACCAGGAGGACGTCCACGTCACCGTCGGCGATCTCCTTCTCGATCCCCTCCCACTCCTCGGGATTGGCCGAGTTGATGGTTCGGGCCCGGATACCGGCGCGCGCGGCGGCCTCGATCTGGTTGCGCATCAGGGCCAGCAGGGGGGAGACGATGACGGTCGGCCCCCCGCCCTCGCGGCGCAGCAGGGCGGTGGCCACGAAGTAGACGGCCGACTTGCCCCAGCCGGTGCGCTGGACGACCAGGGCCCGCCGGCGGTGCGCCACCAGCGCCTCCACGGCGCGCCACTGGTCCTCCCGCAGCACGGACCCGGGGGTTCCGACCAACTCGGCCAGCACCTGTCTCTTATCCACATCTGACCGCTGCCGACGAAGCTGCA
>NZ_VKHS01000529.1 GCF_014141525.1 Streptomyces calidiresistens | reverse complement strand
GGTCGCGGCCGGTCATCCACCGATCGGTCCGGGTCGGGGCCCGCCCCGGTCGGCGAGCGGGTTCGCGATGCCCACCGGGTGCAGCAGCCAGCCGAAACCGCCGAGCCCGGCCGGGTCGGTCAGTTCCTCTTCGAGGCCCGTGACTACCGGCAGATCATCGTCCTGGCGAACCGTCACGACTGGCTCTCGGCCTTCTCCAACGAACTCGGCGTCGTCATGGCCGTGGAGCGGATGCTCGGCATGGAGGTGCCCGAACGGGCGGTGTGGCTGCGCACCCTGCTCGCCGAGATGAACCGGGCCCTCAACCACCTCATGTTCCTCGGCTCCTATCCGCTGGAACTGGGCGGCATCACTCCCATGTTCTACGCCTTCACCGAGCGGGAGGACCTCCAGGCGGTGATGGAGGAGGTCTCCGGTGGCCGCATGCACTACATGTTCAACCGGGTGGGCGGGCTGAAGGAGGACCTGCCGGCCGGGTGGACCGATCGGGCCCGGGCGGCGGTCGCGGGGGTGCGCGGCAGGCTGGGGCGGTTCGACGACCTCGTGCTCGGCAACGAGATCTTCCGTGCCCGCACCCGGGGGGTCGGGGTGCTCTCCCCGGAGGCGGTGCACGCCTACGGCGTCTCGGGCCCCATCGCCCGGGCCTCCGGCGTCGACTTCGACCTGCGGCGGGACGAGCCCTACCTGGCGTACGGGGAACTGGCGGACACGCTGCGGGTGGTCACCCGGGACGAGGGGGACTGCCTGGCCCGCTTCGAGGTGCTGCTGGAGCAGACCCGCAACTCCCTGGAGCTGGCCGACGCCTGCCTGGACCGCCTCGCGGGGCTGCCGCCGGGGCCGGTGAACCAGCGCCTGCCCAAGGTTCTCAAGGCGCCCGAGGGCCAGACCTACGCCTGGACGGAGAACCCGCTGGGGTTGAACGGCTACTACCTGGTCTCCAAGGGGGAGAAGACCCCCTACCGGCTCAAGCTGCGTTCGGCGTCGTTCAACAACATCCAGGCGCTGGAGCACCTGCTGCCGGGCACCCTGGTGGCCGACATGGTGGCGATCCTGGGGTCGTTCTTCTTCGTGGTGGGCGACATCGACAAATAGACAACGGGGCCCGTGGTCGCCGGGTGGCCGCCGGGCCGATCGGCGGGAGCCGGGCCGGCCGGTCGCGGCCGGTCATCCACCGATCGGTCCGGGTCGGGGCCCGCCCCGGTCGGCGAGCGGGTTCGCGATGCCCACCGGGTGCAGCAGCCAGCCGAAACCGCCGAGCCCGGCCGGGTCGGTCAGTTCCGCCGCCTCGCCCGCCCGCACCAGCGCCCGCAGGTAGCCCGCCGGCTCCCGGGAGGCGAGCTCCAGCGGGGGGCGCCGTCCGGAGACGCCGAGCCGGCGCAGCGCGGTCCGCTGGTCGAGCAGGACCGCCGCCCCCGCGTCCGGGGGGCCGCCGGCCGCCGCCCGGGCCGGGGCACCCGCCGCGAGGCCGGCGGCGGCGCAGGCGTCGAGCGCCACGTGCGCGGTCAGGTCCGCGGAGCCGTCCGGCACCGGCGGGACCGACCGGCCGTCCCGGTGGCCGGCGAGCGTGCCGCCGAGAGGGCGGGTGTCGCGGGTGTGGCCGTAGTCCACGGCCACCGCCAGGCCGCGTCGCACCCGCCCCACGGCCCGGGCCCAGGCGGCGTCCCGGGGGCCGCCCGGCTCGGCCCGCCCGCCGGGTTCGGTGTCCGACAACGGCCACCAGCGCCGCAGCCACGCCGCGTCGGCCTCCTCCACGGCCGGCCCCGGGTGCTCCCGGCCGGCCCCGTCCACCAGCAGCAGGCGGGGTGGGCCGGGCGGGTCGGCCACGACCACGTCCACCGGCACGTTGTCCAGCCACTCGTTGGCGAGGAGCAGACCGGTCACGCTGTCCGGGAGTCCGGTCGACCAGCCCACGGCGGGGTTGAGGCCGGCGGGGCGCGGGGCGAGTTCCACCACCCGGGCGCGCACCCGGCGTGCGACGCTTCCCGGCAGCGCGGCCAGGACGCCGGTGACCAGCTCCCCGCGACCGCCGCCGATGTCCACCAGGTCCACGGGGTCGGGGCACCCCAGGGCGCGGTCCACCCCCAGCAGCAGTTCGGCGATCGCGCCGGCGAAGAGCGGGGAGGCGTGCACGGAGGTGCGGAAGTGCGCGGCGGGCGCCTCCCGGAGGAAGAAGCCGCCGGGCCCGTAGAGGGCGTGTTCCATCGCCTCCCGCCACCGCACGGGGTGGTCGGTCGCGGCCCCCGGTACGCCGGGCCCTCCGGCGGGGGAGGCTGGCTCGGGGACGGAGTGTGACGGCCCGCCTGCGGTCGGCCCGGTGGGCGGGACGCCGCGCACGGGCGCGTCCCCCCTCGGCGCGCGCTCCGGAGCGGGAGCCGGTGGGGGCCCCGGGGCCCCGGAATCGTCAGCGGTGGGACCCCCGGGGCCGTCGGGGAGGTGATCGGCGGTGGGCACGGGGTCACCGTACGGGGCCGCGGCCCCGCCGTCGCCCGGGCCCGGCCGGGTCCACCCTGAGGTGTAGCCGGCGGAAGCGGGGATCGCCCCTCCGGTTGACCCGCTGGGTCCATCACCTGCCTACGCTGGGTGACGTGAACCGGATGTACGACCTCATGCGCCGCCACCCCCGGTGGGTGGACGGCTTCTGGGGATTCGTGCTGTTGGTCCCCGGCCTGCTGTGGGGCCTGGGCGTCTCCGCCGAGCACGCGGGACCGCGCCCCGTGGTGCTGGGCGTCACCCTCGCCATGGGCACGGTGGTGATCCTGCGGCGGGTGGTGCCCGCCGTGATGCTGGGGCTGGCCCTCGCGACCGGGGTCCTCCAGGTGGTGGCCGACGTGCCGCCGGTGCCCGCTAACTTCGCCCTGCTGGTGATCATCTTCACCGTCGCCTCCCGGCCCGACCGCCGGGCCTCGGCGGTGGCCCTCGCGATGGCCGTCCTGGCCCCGGCCGTCGCCATGGCGCGGTGGTGGGTGAGGCCCGACGCGCCGGTGCTCGCCACCGTCTTCGAACTGCTGCTGCTGACCGTCTGCTTCCTGCTCGCCTGGGTGCTGGGCGACTCCCTGCGCACCCGGCGCGCCTACTACGCCGAACTGGAACAGCGCGCGGCCCGGCTCGAACGGGAGCGCGCGGCGCGCGAGCGGATCGCGGTGGCGGCCGAGCGCGCCCGCATCGCGCGGGAGCTGCACGACGTGGTGGCCCACAACGTCTCGGTGATGGTGGTGCAGGCGGACGGCGCGGCCTACGTACTGGACTCCGCGCCCGCCCAGGCCCGGGACGCCCTGCGCACCATCTCGTGCACCGGCCGCGAGGCCCTGGACGAGATGCGCCGCCTGATCGGGGTGCTGGGGGAGGGCACCGACGAGGGCGGGAACCTCCTGCCGCAGCCGGGTGTGGAGCAGGTCGCCGATCTCGTGCAGCAGGTGCGGGACGCGGGCCTGCCGGTGGACTTCCGGGTCGAGGGGACCCCCCGCCCCCTCCCCGGAGGGGTGGACCTGACCGCCTACCGCATCGTGCAGGAGGCGCTGACCAACACCCGCAAGCACGCCGGCCCCACCCCCGGGGCCCTGGTGCGGCTGCGGTACGCCGCCGACGCGCTGCGGGTCCTGGTCGAGGACGACGGGCGCGGGTCCGTCGGCACCGGCCCGGCGCCCGATGCCCCGGCCCGGCCCGGCGCCGCTCGTGTCACCGGCGCGCGCCCCGGGGCGCCCCGGCGCGACGGCCCCGAGGGCGAACCGGAACCACCGGGCTCCGGGCTGATCGGCATGCGGGAACGCGTGGGAATGGTCGGCGGGACGCTCGAGGCGGGCCCCCGCCCGGGCGGGGGCTACCGGATCAGTGCCGTGCTGCCGCTCCCGGCGGGCGGCGGACCGGGTGGGGGAACCGTCCCCGGCGCCCCGGAGGTCACGGAGGCCCCGAAAGCCGGGGAAGCCCCGGAGGCCCCCGGGGCACCCGAACCCCGGCACCT
>NZ_VKHS01000528.1 GCF_014141525.1 Streptomyces calidiresistens | reverse complement strand
GGGCGGGGGCGGTCCTCGCCGCCGGGGCGGTCGTCGCCGCGGCGGTCATCGGCGGCGCGTTCCTGCTCCCCTCCGCGGGGAACGGGGAGGAGGGCTCCCCCGGTCCCGGGAACATCGGTGCCGGGGCGACACCGGGCCCCGACACGGACGCCGGCGACGCGGGGCCGGAGGACACCGGGAATGCGGAAAACGGGACCACGGAAAAGGGGGACACCGGGACCGACCCCGACCCGGCGGGCTCCGAGCCGGATCCCGCCGATCACGGGAGGTCGGACCCCGACCCGGCGGGGGACGACGGTACGACCGACCCCATCGGCACCGACCCCGTCGACGCCGGTCCCGGGGCGGTTCCCGGTGCCGGGGACACCCCCTCCGGTTGGGTCGCCCAGCTCTTCTCCGAGCCCGTCTCCTCCGGCACCGGCGCGCGGGACCGGCGCCTGGCCGCCGTGCGGGCCGAGGTGCCGGAGGCCCGGGTCCTGCTCAGCGACGACCACGCCTCCCTGAACCCCGGCTACTGGGTGGTGTACGCCCCCGGACCCTTCGCCGACGGCCACGCGGCCGTCGCGTTCTGCGCCGAGCGGGGGCGGACCTCCTCCAACGACTGCGTGGGCCGCTTCCTGGGCACGGACCCCGCCGACCGGGACCTGGTCTGTCACCCCGGGGGAGGCGGGAGCGGACGCTGCGCACGGGAGTGATCCCCGTCCCGGACCCCGGCCCGGCTCACTCCCCGGCGGCGTCGACGTCCGCGAGGAAGTCCAGGGCGATCGCCACGGTCCGCTCGGCGGCCTCCGCGTCGTGATCGGGCAGGTCCGGGTCGGTGTACAGGTGGCCGGCTCCCGGATACCGGAAGACCTCGATGTCCACCCCCGCCCGCCGCATCCCCAGGTACCAGGCGGTCTGCCAGTCGTGCGGCTCGAAGGGATCGGGGTCGGCGATGTGGAGTTGGGCGGGCAGGTCCGGGGCGGAGGCGTCCGGCGACAGGTCGGCGGTGCCGTGCAGCAGGAGCAGACCGCGCGCCCGCCCGTCGCCCAGGGCCACGGTCTGGGCGAGCGAGGCGCCCAGGGACAGCCCGGCGTAGACCAGTCCCCGGTCCGAGTGGGGGGCCGCCGCCGCGATCGCGCGGCGCAGGAGCTCCTCCCGGCCCACCGACTCCACCAGTTCCGCCGCCTTCCCCGGGTCGTCGGTGACCACGGGATCGGCGGTTCCCCCGCCGGCCGGCGCCCCCTCCCCCGGCTCGTCCGACGCCGCGTACAGGTCCGGCACGTGCACCGTGTGTCCGGCGGCACGCAGCCGGTCGGCGAGGGCGAACACCGCGGGACGCGGTCCCATCGCGGAATGGAAGAGGATGACATCGGCCACGTCGGAGTCGCTTTCGGGTCGGCTGGATCGGGCGTGAACGGGACCCGGTACCGGGGGCCGCACCACCCGGGACACGGCCGTAATCGCCGATGTCACGGGGATGTCGCGGTCCCGGGCGAGGTGTCGCCCGGCTCCGGGCGGCCCGACGGCCGCACCCGTTCGGCGGCACGCCCGGGACGGGAGCGGGTCCCCGTCGGCCCATCCTGCCGGCTAGCCTGTGGCGGGGCCCGCCGACCCGCCCCCGGCCGACGCGCCGGGCGGGGACGGGTCGGCGGACCCCGCGGGGAACCACGACATGTCCGGCACGACGGCGTCCGGGCCGACATCCCACGGATGGATTGAGGAGCTGACGGTTCGATGAACGACGTGCTGCGGCCGGTGCTCGTGCTGGGCGGCGCCGTGGTGATCGCGGTGGCGCTGGGCTGGCTGATCGACCGGGGGCTGCGCACCGCGACCCGCCGCAAGCCGGAGAACCGGTTGCCGCAGCTGCTGCGGCGGTGCCAGGCCCCGCTGCAGGTGCTGCTGGTCTCCACCGCCCTCCAGCTCGCCCACGACCCCTCGGGTCTGGACATCCCGCAGAACGCGGTGATCGGGACGATCCTCGCCGTCATCACCACCGCGGCCTCCGCCTGGCTGGCGATCGTGGCGGCGGGCGCCGTGGCGGAGAACATCCTGGCCTCGTACGCCGGCCGCACCGACGACATCGCCCGGGTGCGGCAGTTCCGCACCCAGCTGACCATCGTGCGACGGGTGATCACCACCATCCTCGCGGTGGTCGCCAGCGCGATCGCGATCGTGGTGCTCTTCCCCGCCCTGCGGACGCTGGGCGCCTCGATGCTGGCCTCGGCCGGTGTGCTCGGCATCATCGCCGGTGTGGCCGCCCAGTCCATGCTCGGCAACCTCTTCGCCGGTCTGCAGATCGCCTTCGGGGACTCGGTGAAGATCGGCGACACGGTGGTGGTCGAGGGCGAGTGGGGCACCGTCGAGGAGATCTCGCTGGCCTTCATCACCATCCGGATCTGGGACGACCGGCGACTGACCATGCCGGTGTCGCACTTCAACGGGCAGCCGTACGAGAACTGGTCGCGCGGCGGCCACGAGATCACCGGAACGGTCTTCCTGTACCTGGACCACTCCGCGCCGGTGCCCGAGCTGCGCGAGCACCTGCGCACCTTCCTGCTGGGCCGCAAGGAGTGGGACGGCCGCAGCTGGAGCCTGGTGGTCACCGACACCACGGCGAGCACCATCGAGGTGCGGGCGGCGATGTCGGCGGCGAACTCCTCGGACGTGTGGGACCTGCGCTGTGCCGCGCGCGAGGAGATGATCTCCTGGCTGCACCGCGAGCACCCCTACGCCCTGCCCCGGATCAACACCGCGCCGGCCGTCCTGCCGGGGCCCCGCTCGGGCGCGGACGGGCCCGGACGGGACGGCGGGGAGAACCCCTCCGGGGAGACCGCGGGCCACGGCACCGCACCGCCCCGGGCCCGGCGCGAGGCCGACCGGCGGGGGTGAGGCGGGGCGGGCGCGCCCGCCCCGGCCGGGGGGTCAGGCGCTCTCGGCCCGGATGACCCGCAGGGCGTTCGCCAGGTCCTCGGGGTACTCCGAGGAGAACTCCGCCCACCGGCCGTCGGCGGGGTGCTCGAACCCCAGGTTGCGGGCGTGCAGCCACTGGCGGGCCAGCCCCAGCCGGCGGGCCAGGGTGGGGTCGGCGCCGTAGGTGAGGTCGCCGACGCAGGGGTGGCGGTGGGCGGACATGTGCACCCGGATCTGGTGGGTGCGCCCGGTCTCCAGCTTGATGTCCAGGAGACTGGCGGCCCGGAACGCCTCGATCAGGTCGTAGTGGGTGATCGACGGCTTGCCGGCGGCGGTGACCGCCCACTTCCAGTCGTGCCGGGGGTGGCGGCCGATCGGCGCGTCGATGGTGCCGCTGAGCGGGTCGGGGTGTCCCTGGACCAGGGCGTGGTACCGCTTGTCCACGGTGCGCTCGCGGAACTGCTGCTTGAGCAGGGTGTAGGCGCGCTCGGACTTGGCCACCACCATCAGGCCGGAGGTGCCCACGTCCAGGCGGTGGACGATGCCCTGTCGTTCGGCCGCGCCGGAGGTGGCCACGGTGAAGCCGGCGGCGGCCAGGCCGCCGATGACCGTGGGGCCGGTCCATCCCGGGCTGGGGTGGGCGGCCACCCCGATCGGCTTGTCGACCACGACCAGGTCGTCGTCGTCGTGGACGATGCCCATGCCCTCGACCGGCTCGGCGACCACGCGCACGGGGGCCGGCGGGGCGGGCATCTCCACCTCCAGCCAGGAACCGCCGGTGACCCGCTCGGACTTGCCGACCTCCGTGCCGTCCAGCCGAACCCTCCCCTCGGCCGCCAGTTCGGCCGCCTTGGTGCGGGAGAAGCCCAGCATCCGGGCGAGGGCGGCGTCGACCCGCTCCCCCTCCAGTCCTTCGGGCACGGGCAGGGTCCGGGTTTCGGGCACGCTGTTCACCCACACGAGTATGCCGGACGGGGCACGGCCGCCCGGACCACCGCAGGCCCGCCGACCGACCCCGACCTCCCGCGCGGACGCCCCGTCCGCGATCGGGGCGGGGAAGATCAGGGC
>NZ_VKHS01000527.1 GCF_014141525.1 Streptomyces calidiresistens | reverse complement strand
AAATGTGTATAAGAGAAAGCCCCACCCACTTCCGGCTCCCCAAACCGCCGGACGAGCCCGACAAGCGCCCGCTGCCCTGGGTGCTCGCCTTCGTGCCCCTGGTCGGCGCGATCACCATGGCGCTGCTGCTGGGCCGGTGGATCTTCCTGATCATGGCGATCCTGTCGCCGATCATGCTCTTCGCCAACTACTTCATGTCGACGAAGAACGCCCGCCGCAAGTACGCCGAACGCGTCAAGGAGTACGAGGAGACCAAGGCGCGCGTCGAGGGGGACGCGCAACAGGCACTCGCCGCCGAACGGTTCACCCGGCGGCACGCCGCCCCCGACCCCGCCGTGGTGCTCAACGCCGCCACCGGCCCGCGCACCCGCCTGTGGGAGCGCCGGCGCACCGACGACGACCACCTGCTGCTGCGGGTGGGCACCTGCGACCTCGACTCCGAGGTGATCCTCAGCGACCCCGAACAGGACGAGCACAAGCGGGAGGTCACCTGGAAGGTCCCCGACGCGCCGGTCACCATCCCGATGCGGGAACACGGTGTGGTCGGCCTGGCCGCCCCCGGCGGCATGGCACGTGCCATGGGACGCTGGGCCGTCGGCCAACTCGTCGTCCTGCACAGCCCCAACGACGTCCAGCTGTACCTGCTCACCGACGCCGCCGGGCGGGATGACTGGGAGTGGGTGCGCTGGCTCCCGCACGCCCGACCCGAGGCCGAGCGCAACACCAACGTGCTGATCGGCACCGACGCCGAGACCGTGGGCGCCCGCCTCGCGGAGCTGACCGGCCTGTTGGACGGACGGCTCAAGGCGGCGAAGAAGTCGCGGTCCCGCACCGCCGAGTTCTCCGACCCCGACATCGTGATCGTCTTCGACGGGTCGCGCCGGATGCGCACCCTGCCGGGGGTGATCCGGCTGCTCAAGGAGGGCCCCTCGGTCGGCATCCACTCCCTGTGCCTGGACGAGGAGGAGCGCTTCCTGCCCGGCGAGTGCCAGGCCGTGGCCGTGGCCGAGCCCCGGCCCGACCCCTCCGCCAACCCCTGGGAGCAGTTCCGGGCCGGCCTGCCGCAGGGCGGCTTCGGCGGCTTCCCCGGCGGACCGCCCGGCTTCGGCGCCCCCGGCCGGCCCGCCGCGGGCGACCCCTCGCGGGGACGCCCCGGCGAGGGCACGGCGCCCGTCCCGGACCGCCTGCGGGTGGAGCGCAAGGGAGCCGACCCGGTCAGGGGTGTGCTGCCCGACCTGGTCTCCCCCCACTGGTGCGCCCTGGTCTCCCGGTCCCTGGCGCCGCTGCGGGACATCAGCGGCGAGGTCGAGGGCGCCGGTCTGCCCTCCTCCAGCCGGCTGCTGGACGTCATGGAGCTGGAGCCGCCGACCCCGGAGGCGATCGCCGCCCGCTGGCGGTTCGACGGCCAGTCGACCACCGCCGTCATCGGCGAGTCCTACGACGGGGCGTTCGCCCTGGACCTGCGCCGCGACGGCCCGCACGGTCTGATCGCGGGCACCACCGGCTCCGGCAAGTCCGAGCTGCTGCAGACGATCGTGGCCTCCCTGGCGGTCGCGAACACGCCCGAGAACATGACCTTCGTGCTGGTCGACTACAAGGGCGGCTCGGCCTTCAAGGACTGCGTGCAACTGCCGCACACCGTCGGCATGGTCACCGACCTCGACAACCACCTGGTGGAACGGGCGCTGCGCTCGCTGGGCGCCGAACTGACCCGCCGCGAGCACATCCTGGCGGCGGTCGGCGCCAAGGACATCGAGGACCACCAGGACCTCGCCCGGCGCGAGCCGGGCCGGCACCAACCGATGCCCCGCCTGCTCATCGTCATCGACGAGTTCGCCTCGATGGTCCGCGAACTGCCGGACTTCGTGAAGGGCCTGGTCAACATCGCCCAGCGCGGCCGGTCCCTCGGCATCCACCTGCTGCTGGCCACCCAGCGGCCCTCCGGCGTCGTCTCCCCGGAGATCCGCGCCAACACCAACCTGCGGATCGCGCTGCGCGTCACCGACGCCGGCGAGTCCACCGACGTCATCGATGCCCCCGACGCCGGCATGATCGCCAAGTCCACGCCGGGCCGCGCCTACGTGCGACTGGGCGCCTCCTCGCTGGTGCCCTTCCAGTCCGGACGGGTCGGCGGCCGGCGGCCGGGCGCGGTGGACCCCGCCGTCTCCCGGCCCTGGTCCAAGGAGTTGGAGTGGAACGCGCTGGGTCGCGAGGCGCTCCGCCGTCCGGAGGGCACCCGCACCGAGGACGACGCCAACACCGACCTGCGGGTCCTGGTGGACGCGATCATCGAGGCCGACCGGGCGCTCGGCTTCCCCCGGCAGCACCGCCCGTGGCTGGACCCGCTGCCGGAGACGGTCCGCCTGGACGAACTGCCCGCCCCGGCGTCCGCCGGCGCGCTGCCCGCGACCCCCTACGCGGTGGAGGACGTCCCCGAGCAGCAGACCCGCCGTCCCCTCGCGGTGGACTTCGCGACCTTCGGCCACCTGCTGGTCGCCGGCGCCCCGCGCACCGGCCGGTCCCAACTGCTGCGCACCATCGCGGGCACCCTGGCCCGCACCCACTCCTGCCGCGACGTCCACCTCTACGCCTTCGACTGCGGCAACGGCGCGCTGAACGTGCTCACCCGGCTGCCGCACTGCGGCGCGGTGGTCGGCCGCAACCAGGTGGACCGCGCCAAGCGCCTGCTCCAGCGCCTGGACGGAGAGGTGGCCCGACGCCAGGAGATCCTGGCGCGCGACGCCCTCGCCGACATCGGGGAGCAGCGCGCGGCGGCGCCGGAGGACGAGCGGCTGCCCCACATCGTGGTGCTCGTGGACCGGTGGGAGGGCTGGCTGCCCTCCCTGGGCGAGATCGACACCGGGGCCCTGACCGACCAGTTGTTCTTCGTCATGCGCGAGGGCGCCAGCGTCGGCGTGCACGTGATCATCACCGGTGACCAGCGGGTGATGACCGGCCGCATCAGCAGCCTCGCCGAGGAGAAGTACACCTTCCGCCTCCAGGACCGCACCGACTACTCGGCGGCGGGGTTGCGACCGCGCGACATCCCCGACGAGGTGCCGGCCGGCCGCATGTTCCGGGGCGGTTCCGGGGCCGAGGTCCAGGTCGCCGTCCTGGACGACGACCTGACGGGTCAGGGGCAGGCGGCGGCGTTGACCGCCATCGGCGAGGCGGCCCGGCAGCGGGACGCCTCCGTGCCGCGCTCCCGGCGGCCGTTCCGGGTGGACGTCCTGCCGGCGAACCTCACCTTCGCGGACGCCTGGGAGATGCGCGACCCGGAGACCTCCGACTCGCGCCTGTGGGCGCTGGTCGGCGTGGGCGGCGACGAGTTGACGGCCTTCGGGCCCGACATGGCGACCGGCCTGCCGTCCTTCGTCATCGCGGGGCCCGCCAAGTCCGGTCGCAGCACCGTGCTGATGCACATGGCCCGGTCCTTCCTGCGCAACGGCGTCCGCCTGGTGGTCTCCGTCCCCCGGCAGTCGCCGCTGGAGGCGCTGGAGGGGGAGGAGGGCGTGGTGTCCGTGCTGCGCGGCACGAAGATCACCAACGAGGACGTGGCCGGGGCGCTGGCCTCGGCCACGCCCGCCGAGCCGATCGTCTTCATGATGGACGACGCGGAGGAGTTGCGCCGCACCCGCGACGCCGAGGACGAACTGCGCGCCATGGTGGTGCGCGGGAGCGAACGCGGGATCTGCACCGTCCTGGCCGGTGACGCCGCCGACGTGTGCAGCGGCTTCAGCGGCTGGCAGGCGGAGGTCAAGAAGGCCCGTCGCGGCGTGCTGCTCTCCCCGCAGACCCACCGGCACGGCGAGTTGATCGGCGCGAAGCTGGCCCGCAGCGTGGCCGTGGAGCGCCCGCAGCCGGGCAACGGCATCCTCCACCTGGGTGACGGCATGCCGATGACGGTCCGTCTGCCGGTGCCGGAGTGACCGCCGGGAGGGCGGTCGCCGGGGCACCCCCGCGACCGCCCTCCCGGCGGT
>NZ_VKHS01000526.1 GCF_014141525.1 Streptomyces calidiresistens | reverse complement strand
GGACTGCGGATGGTCGCGCAGCCCGGCGGGGCCCCGGTCGTCGAGCGATCGGCACCGATCACTCCGGGGGGTTGCCTTGGCTGAGCGCGACGGCCGGGAACCCCCCGGCACGGGGACACCACCACCCCCCTCGACCGTCCCGGACACCTCCGTCACGGGGATCGACGTCACCATCCGACAGAGCGCCCCCTACGCCCACGTCGCGGTCATCGGGATCACCACCGACGGCACCGGCCCGGTGTCCCTGCACGGACAGTGGTACCTGTCCGACAACGCCGAACACCTCGGCAAGCCGGACGGCGAGCCGTTCGTGCTGGAGCGCGAGGGTGCGACCCGGTACACCGTGACCGTGGAGCACACCGCGCAGGCCCCGTGCGACTACCGGATCGGACTGCGGATGGTCGCGCAGCCCGGCGGGGCCCCGGTCGTCGAGCGATCGGCACCGATCACTCCGGGGGGTTGCCTTGGCTGAGCGCGACGGCCGGGAACCCCCCGGCACGGGGACACCACCCGGGCCCGGGACGGGAGCCGGCGGCTCCCGCGACCCGCGCGTGCCGTACGCGCGGCCGGCGGCGGGTGCCGCTCCCTCCCGCGAGGCCGCCGACCCGCCCCCGGCGCCCGGGAAGGGCGACCCCGGGGACGACCCCTACACCGCGACGGCGCTCGACGCCCCCTGGACCGCCGACCCGGCGGGCGGCACCGGCCCCCGGGAGGGGATCGGGGGGACTCCCGGCACCCGGGTGCCGGCCCCGCGCCGGACACCCGGGCGGGGGACCGGGGCGGACACCGTCCTCCACACCACGGCCGCCACCACGGCCGCCACCGTCCCCGATGTCCCGGCCGCCACGGGGGCCGGGACCGGATCGGCGGAACGGTCGGGGGCGGCCGAGGGGCCCGGGGAGGTGCTGCGGTTCGGCCCCGGGGTGCCCTACCGGCGCTCCGGTGGCACGTCCGGCAGCGGACCGACGGCCGTCCTCCCCCTCCCCGCGACCGTGCCCGACCCGGCGTCCGGCGCCTCGACCCCCGGGGGCGTGCGCCCCGGGGTGTCGAGGAGCCGGGCGCGGCGCGCCCTGCGGTACCTGCCGGCGGTGCTCGTGCTGGTGGCGGCCTGCGGCTGGGTGTGGTGGCAGCGATTCGGGCCCGACCTCGCGGTCCGGGAGGTCACCGTGCACAGCCCGGGCGGCGCACCGACCTGCGACGGCACCGCCGAGATCCTGGGCGTGCTGCGCACCAACGGCCGCCCCGGCGAGGTGCGGTACGAGTGGCTGCGCAGCGACGGAACGACCTCCGGGGAGCTGGTGGAACGGGTGCCGCGCGGTCGGGAGGAGGTCCGGCTGCGGCTGCTGTGGACCTTCCGGGGCGAGGGGGTGGTGACGGCCTCGGCCCGACTGCGCCTGATCGACCCGCCCCTCGGCGACGTCGAGGGGCGGGAGGCGGGGCCGGCCCGGGTGGATCTCACCTACAGCTGCCCCTGAGCGGCCCCGGGGTCCCCGCACGCGCGCGGCCGGTTCGGTCGGGGCCGCGCGGCCCCGACCGAACCGGCCGTCCTCGATCAACCGCCGCGCCGCGGTCGCGGCGGCGGGGTCAGGGCAGCAGCCGCTCCACGGCCGCCGGCCCCTCCTCCTCCAGCTTCTTCCGCGCCCATTCCAACCGCTCCGGGGTGGGCTCCCGACCGGTCAGGCGGACCAGGTCCTCCGGGTCCACGGGCCGATCGCCGCCCGTGTGCAGGAGCCGGTCGGGCGTGGGGCGGTTCTCGTCCAGGGGCTCGTTGCGCTCGGTGCCGCTCGAGGACTCGTCCGATGTGCTCATCCGGTGTGCCTCCTGTTCGCCGGTCCCCCGAGGGCCCGGGAGGGGGCCCGTCGTTGTCCTCACCGTAGGACCGGCGACCGGCACCCGCATCCGGAGTGATCGGTTCCGGATGGGGCCGGCGTCCGGCCCGCGGCCCTGGCCTCCCCTCGACCGGACGGGCCTCCACCGGGCGAACGGCGCGGGGAGGGGTTCGCGGCGCTCCCACCACGTCGGCGGCACGCCCCCGAGGCCGGTGCGGGCGGCGACCACCCCGCCGACGATGGCGCAGGTGGTGTCCACGTCGCCGAACCCGGCGGCGGTCGTCCACAGCGCCTCGGTCAGGTCGTCGGCCCGGTGCGCGGCGCACCACAACGCGAACGGCACCGTGTCGTCCGCCCGGACCCGGTCCCCGCTGCCCAACAGGGCCGCCGCGCGTTCGGGGCCCGCGTCACCGGGCAGGTCGATCGCGCGTTCCACGCCCCCGCGCACCTCCCCCGCCGGCAGGTGACCGGCGACCACCATCAGCAGTTCCCCACCGGTCGGCGCGGCCGGGTCGCGCCCGGCCAGGATCGCCGCCGCGACGGCCACCGCCACCGCTCCGGCCACCCCCTGCGGGTGGGCGTGGGTGACCCGGGCGGAGAGCTCGGCCGCCCGGGCGGCGGCCCCCGGGTCCCCGGCGTACCAGGCGCCGAGGGGAGCCACCCGCATCGCGGCACCGTTGCCCAGACTCCCCTCGCCGCCGAACAGGTCGCGGGCGGCGACGGACCAGGTGGTGGGATCGACCGCCAACCCCGGCAGCAACCGGTGCATCCCCGACCCGTACCCGCGACGGGGGTCCGCCGCGAAGGACTCGGCGAAGAACGCCGCCAAGCGGTGGGGCACCACCTCGCCGTGCTCGTGGAGCACCCGCAGCACGCTCACCGCCATCGCCGTGTCGTCGGTCCAGCGCCAGGGGGACTCCGCGGGCGGCTCCCGCCGGGCGATCTCGGCCAGGGCCCGCTCCGGTGATCGGAAGGTGTGGAACCAGCGCTCGCCGAACGCGTCCCCCAGCGCGAGACCCTCCAGGCTGTCCAGACTCTCCGGGACCGGCGCCCGGCCGCGCCCGCCGTCGTTCGCGCCCGTGCCCGTGGTGTCGTCCGTCACGTTCCCACCTCCGTGGTCGGCTCCCCCCCCGGCTTTCCCGGCTCTCCCCGGCCGTCATCGGTCGAAGCGCTCCAGGAGCGCCACGAGCCACTCCTCCAACCGGTCGGCGGCCCGCTCCGGCGTGAGGTCGGGGCGGCCGACCCCCCGCCACACCGCGGCGACCTTCTCCGCGTCGGGGGCGAAGGCCAGGGCGTCCACCAGATACCAGTACAGCCGATCCGCCGGCACCGCCGCGAGCTCCCGACCGCCCTCCCGCAGGTAGTGGTCGGCGAAGCCGAGGCCCGTGTCGGCGCCGTGCAGCAGGGCCAGGGCGGACGAGCAGTGCGCCACGTCGAGGTCGGCGGGCCCGGTGGAGGTCTCCACCCAGTCCACCACCCCGGTGATCCGCTCCCCTCCCGGCGGACCGGAGAACAGCACGTTGCCGGGGTGGTGGTCACGGTGCAGGAAGCACGGCCGGTACGCCGACGGCTCCGGCGGCGGGCGCCGGATCACCTCCACCGCCCGCCGCCACACCTCCGGCCGCCCGGTGCCGGCGGGGACCCGGACCCGGTCGGCGGCGGTCCACGCCTGCCAGGTCCGGGGGCGGTCGGCGGGGGCGGGTTCGAAGCGATGGATGTCGGCCAGTTGTCGGGCGAGCAGGCGGAGCCGGTGGTCGAGGTGCTCGGCGGGTTCGCCGTCCCGGGAGCCGAGGCGCAGCCCGCCCGGCAGGAACGTCATCAGCAGGGACGGGTGGTCGGCGTGCTCCCCGGTCGGATCGACGGCCAGGAGACGGGCGGCCGGCACCGGGCCGGGCGCGAGGAGTTCCAGCACCCGTGCCTCGCGCCCCAACAGGCCGGGGGCGTGCCGGCGGAAGAACTCCCGGACGAGGGAGCGCAGCACCACACCGCCCCGGGTCCCCTCCGCGTCCACCGTCTCCAGGTGCCACATCTCGGAGGTCCAGCCGCCGCGCAGCGGACGGCCGCCGATCACCCGGGTGCCCGCCGGCAGCGACCGCTCCACCCACCGTGCCGTACGCTCCCGGCCCGCCGGCCACATCTCCCCCGTTCCCCC
>NZ_VKHS01000525.1 GCF_014141525.1 Streptomyces calidiresistens | reverse complement strand
GGCGGGGCCGACGGCGTCGGCCCCCGCCGCCCCGCCCCGGCGCCGCGGCGCCGGCGGGCAGCACGCCCTCCCGGTCGGCGCTGACCACCAGCGCCGCCAGGACGGTGGTGATCGGCACCGAGGCCACCAGCCCGATCGAGCCCACCAGGGTCCGCACGATCTCCTCCGCCACCAACTCGCTGAAGGCGACGGTCCCCACACTCTGTCCGGCGATGGAGAAGAGCAGCAGCAGCGGCAGCGCGGCACCGGCGTACGCCAGCACCAGCGTGTTCACCACCGAGGCGATGTGGTCCCGGCCGATCCGCATCCCCGCCCGGTACAGCTTCAGCCAGCTCGCGTTCGGCTCCGCCTGTTTGAGCTCCCACACGGCCGAGGTCTGGGTGACCGTCACGTCGTCGAGCACACCCAGCGAGCCGATCAGGATGCCGGCCAGCAGCAGGCCCCGGATCTCGATGTCGGGGTAGAGCGCGTTCACCAGCCCCGTCTGGTCGTTGGTGTTGCCGCTGAGCGCCGCCCACTCGATGAAGGCCGAGCCCAGGAAACCGATCAGCACCAGCGAGATCAGGGTTCCCAGCACCGCGACCGAGGTGCGCGCCGTCAGCCCGTGGCACAGGTAGAGCGTCGCCAGCATGATGGCGCTGCCGCCGATCACCGCCACCAGCAACGGGTTGGAGCCCTGCAGGATGGCCGGGAGGATGAACAGGGTCAGGATCGCGAAGCTGACGATCAGGCCGACCAGCGCCAGGAACCCCCGCAGCCGCCCCACCAGCACCACCGCGACCGCGAAGATCGCCGCGAGCAGCAGGATCGGCACCGATCGCTCGACGTCGAAGATCGAGTACTGCAACTCCTCCGGCGCGTCGGGTGCGTGGGCGACCCTCACCTCCTGCCCCGTGCGGAACCGCTGGGGGGCGTCCGGAGGCACGACCTCCTCGAAGGTGCGGCCCGCGTCGGGTCCGCTGGTCACCTCGACCGTCGCCAGCTCGCACGGGCCGCTGACCCCCTGCCGCACCGCGACGCCGACGTCCGCGCACGGCACCTCCCGCACCTCGGTCACCCGGGCGTCCTGGATCTGCCGGTCGAAGCCGACACCGGTGCGGTCCTCCTGCTCGGGTACGCCGCCGGGCCACAGCAGGAGCATGCCGACCCCGACGAAGGCCGCGAAGGGCACCAGGACGGCGGCGATCACCCGGCGCAGACGGCCGGAGACCGGGGCGGCGGGGCCGTGTTGGTGGGTGTGCCCGTGCGGATGGGCGTGCGCGTCGAACGCGTCGCCGGGGCCGCCGCCGTGTCCGTGGGGACCGTGGCTCTCGGGGGTGCTGGGGGGAGGCGTCACGGGAGGATCATCGCAAGAGAGGCGGGGCCCTCTGGCCATCCCCACCGGTGTGCCGTTAGCGTGAGGGGCGTTCATGTGACATCGCGGGAGCTCCGAGCACGGGGCTGAGAGGGCGCTGAACGGCTGCGCCGACCGCCGAACCTGTTACCGGGTAATGCCGGCGTAGGGAGTGGGTCTTCGATGACCGCACGGGACGCGCACACGCGCGCCGCCACGGACACCAACGGTACCGACGCGAACGCGAACGGTACCGGTGTCACCGCCACGACGAACACCGCCACCACCGAACCCACCGAACCCATCAACGGAACCAACGGAACCGACCGCACCGAAGAGCCGACCACCGCGACCGCGGATGACACCGCCCGCCCGCTCGGCTGGCACAAGGGCTACCTGGAGGGCAGCCGCCCCGACCTGCGGGTTCCCGTCCGCCGGGTGCACCTGACCACCGGCCGGGACGTCACCCTGTACGACACCTCCGGCCCGTACACCGACCCCGGCGTCGAGACCGACGTGCGCCGCGGCCTGGAGCCGCTGCGACAGCGGTGGATCATCGAACGGGGCGACACCGAGGAGTACGCGGGGCGCGAGCCGCGGCCCGAGGACGACGGGATCAGGCACACCTCGCCCCGGGGCGGGTTGCGCAATCTGGACGCCGTCTTCCCCGGTCGCCCGCGCCGCCCCCGGCGGGCCACGGGCGGTCGGGCCGTCACCCAACTCGCGTACGCCCGACGGGGCGAGATCACCCCGGAGATGGAGTTCGTCGCGATCCGGGAGAACGTCGCACCCGAGGTGGTGCGCGAGGAGATCGCCGCCGGTCGGGCGGTGCTGCCGGCCAACGTCAACCACCCGGAGATCGAGCCGATGATCATCGGCAAGCGGTTCCTGGTGAAGGTCAACGCCAACATCGGCAACTCCGCCGTCACCTCCTCCATCGAGGAGGAGGTGGAGAAGATGACCCGGGCCACCCGCTGGGGCGCGGACACCGTGATGGACCTGTCCACCGGCCGCAACATCCACACCACCCGCGAGTGGGTGCTGCGCAACTCCCCCGTTCCGATCGGCACCGTGCCGCTCTACCAGGCGCTGGAGAAGGTGGACGGCCGCGCGGAGGAACTGAGCTGGGACGTCTACCGGGACACCGTGATCGAACAGGCCGAGCAGGGCGTGGACTACATGACGGTGCACGCCGGCGTGCTGCTGCGGTACGTGCCGCTGACCGCGCGCCGCAAGACCGGCATCGTCTCGCGCGGCGGGTCGATCATGGCCGCCTGGTGCCTGGCCCACCACAAGGAGAGCTTCCTCTACACGCACTTCGAGGAGCTCTGCGAGATCCTGCGGGCCTACGACATCACCTTCTCGCTCGGTGACGGCCTGCGACCGGGCTCGATCGCGGACGCCAACGACGAGGCGCAGTTCGCCGAGTTGCGCACGCTCGGCGAGCTGAACCGGATCGCGAAGTCGCACGACGTGCAGACCATGATCGAGGGCCCGGGTCACGTCCCGATGCACAAGATCAAGGAGAACATCGACCTCCAGCAGGAGATCTGCGACGAGGCGCCGTTCTACACGCTCGGCCCGCTGACCACCGACATCGCCCCGGCGTACGACCACATCACCAGTGGCATCGGCGCGGCGATGATCGCCTGGTGGGGCACGGCGATGCTCTGCTACGTCACCCCCAAGGAGCACCTGGGGTTGCCCAACCCGGACGACGTGAAGACCGGCGTGATCACCTACAAGATCGCCGCGCACGCCGCCGACCTGGCCAAGGGACACCCGGGGGCGCAGGAGTGGGACGACGCGCTGTCCGACGCCCGGTTCGAGTTCCGCTGGGAGGACCAGTTCAACCTCTCGCTGGATCCGGACACCGCCCGTGAGTACCACGACGAGACGCTCCCGGCGGAGCCGGCGAAGACCGCGCACTTCTGCTCCATGTGCGGTCCGAAGTTCTGTTCGATGAAGATCAGCCGGGAGATCGGGGAGCGGTTCGGCGGCGACGGGGACGCCACCCCGGAGGAGATCGAGGCGGGAATGCTCGCCAAGTCCCGCGAGTTCGCCGAGTCCGGCAACCGCGTCTACCTGCCGCTGGCGGACTGAGTCGCGGCGTCGGCGTCACCCGGCCCCGCTGCCGGGCGACGCCGACGCCGTCCTCCGCGGTGCGGACGCCGGGACACGCGGAGGGGTTTGACGGGGGTGCGGCTCCGACCTACCCTCGTGGATCGTGGATCCGCCGTGAGCGGACGACAGGTGTCCCGTTAGGTGAGGCTCCTGCGCGCGTACGCGTCTGCTGCCCGGAAAGGTCGAGAGACCCCTACGGGTTGAACAGGCCCTGCCGAATCAAGGCTTGGCTTAACGCAGACCGGGGAGACCCGTGCTCCCCTAGGCCCGCAGTGCTGAAGCTCGACGTAGGGAAGCCCGGGCCGGCCCCGCCGTGTCCCGGTGCCCTGCCACGAGTGACGCAGACCTCCCCCGTGCGGGAGGTCTTTTTTCATGCCCCGGCAGGGGCCGGAGCGCAGGAGTCGTGCCCCGGGAGGGGCGGAGGGCAGGAGGAGGTGAGGGCGTCGCCACCCAGTAGTCGGGTCCCCAACGGGACCGCCGATTTCCGTGACCACCGCCGGACCACCGGCGCCCATCGGCCCGCCCCATCCC
>NZ_VKHS01000524.1 GCF_014141525.1 Streptomyces calidiresistens | reverse complement strand
CAGGACCCCGACCCGTTGGCCGCCGCCGTCCACCACACCGTCCGCACCGCCCTCGACCCGGTCGCGGGAGCACTGCGCGCCGCCACGGGCCTCTCCCCGCGCATCGCGCTCGGCAACACCGCCTCCGCCCTCGTCGGCACCGCCCGCGTGCTGCGCGCCGCCCGGCCGGACCGCGCCGAACTCACCGGCTCCCTGCTGCTGCGCCTCCTGGCCCGCCCGCCCCTGGACACCGCCGGCCGGGTGCTGCCCGACCCCGACGGTGACCCGACCGGCGGCTACCTGCGCCGCAGCTGCTGCCTGTACTACCGGGTGCCAGGCGGGGGCACCTGCGGCGACTGCGTCCTGAACACCCGTGCCCGCCGCCCTCGCCCCCGGTGAGCCCTCCGGCCGGGCGAACCCCGCAGGTACCGGGAGCGGCGGGCGATCACGGGACGGCGCCCCGGGCGGTCGGCGGGACGGAGACGGTCACGAACCCCTCCGCCGTTCTGCGACGATGGGACGCATGCGCGCGCGTTACGGCATTCCCCTCGGCATCGGTGCGGCGGCCCTCGCCGGCCTCGGCTACGCGGCGGGCTTCGAGGCCCGCTCCTTCCGACTGCGACGGATCACCGTCCCGGTCCTCCCGCCGGGCATGCCCGCGCTGCGGGTCCTGCACGTCTCGGACATCCACATGGTGTGCGGCCAGAACAAGAAGCGCCGCTGGCTCCAGTCCCTCGCCGGCCTGCGCCCCGACCTGGTGATCAACACCGGAGACAACCTCTCCGACCCCGACGCCGTCCCCGAGTTGCTGGACGCCCTGGACCCGCTGATGGAGTTCCCCGGCGCCTACGTCTTCGGCTCCAACGACTACTACGCGCCCCGCCTGCGCAACCCCGCCCGCTACCTCCTGGAGAAGGTCAGCGGTCGGCACGGCCTCAACGGCAACCCCGCCCCCTCCGGCGTGCCCCGCAACCCGTGGTGGGAGGTGCAGGAGGCGTTCGACGACGCCGGGTGGTCCAACCTCACCAACGCCCGGGCGAGGGTCAAGCTCCCCCTCGGCGAGATCGCCCTCACCGGCCTGGACGACCCGCACATCAAGCGCGACCGGTACCGCAAGGTCGCCGGTGGGCCCGAGCGGGACGCCGACCTCTCGCTCGCCGTCGTCCACGCCCCCTACCTGCGGGTGCTCGACGCCTTCACCGCCGACGGCTATCCCCTGATCCTCGCCGGCCACACCCACGGCGGGCAGCTGTGCGTCCCCTTCCGGGGCGCGCTGGTCACCAACTGCGACCTGGACACCGACCGGGTCAAGGGCCTCAGCGCCCACGAGCACGGCGGGAACCGCTCCTACCTGCACGTCTCCGCCGGCTGCGGCACCAACCGGTACACCCCGGTGCGGTTCGCCTGCCCGCCGGAGGCGACCCTCCTGACCCTCGTCGAGCGCCGCGGGACCGCCTGACCCCGGGCGCGGGGCGGGGCGGTCCGCCGGTCCCGCCCCTGCCCGGCCTCACCCCGAGCCCTGGCCCGAAAGCCGATTTCGTCTCCGTGCGCCGGTCGGCTAGAGTGTTCCTCGTTGCTTCGGGGTGTGGCGCAGCTTGGCAGCGCGCTTCGTTCGGGACGAAGAGGTCGTGGGTTCAAATCCCGCCACCCCGACTGATGTAACACCGGATCGGGATCGGTACCGAGAAATCGGTACCGATCCCGATTCTTTTTGCGGTTCCGCGCCCGTGGGGCGGCCCGGACACGAAGCACCCGAGGGCATCACCGACCGCCCCACCCGGCCCGGGCCCCGCCGGTCGGGCCCTCGCGCCCGCCGCGGTCGGACCGCGGTCGGTCCGCCCCGGGTCCATCGGTCGGGTCGGCGCCGGCCGCGTCGCGCAGTGCCTCCAGCAGGCCGCGCAGAGCGGGTTGTTCGAGAGCGGTCTCCCGTACGGCCGCCGAGATCACCCGGATCGGTTCGGGGTTGCGGACCGGACGCACGACCACGCCGGGGTGCCGGGCGCGCAGCCCGAGCCCCGGCATCAGACCGACACCGAGGCCGGCCGCGACGAAGCCCTGGGCGGTGGCGTGGTCCTCGCTCCCGACGACGAAGTCGGGGCTGAAGCCGGCCGCCGCGCAGGAGTCGATCACCGGTTTCAGGCAGGGGCCGGACTGCTCGCTGCCGACCCACTGCTCGCCGGCCAGTTCGTTCAGATCGATGACCTCCTCACCCGCGAGCGGGTGGTCCAGGGGCAGTACGGCGGCGTACGGGTCGTCGAGGAGGTGGACGAGCCGTACGCCGTCACCGAGGCGGTCGGATGCCCGCACGATCACGGCCAGGTCGGCCCGCCCCCGTACCACCTCCTGGAACGGGTCCTCCGGGTCGGTGAGTTCGAGGTCGACACGAATGCCGGGGTGTTCCGCGCGGAGTCGGGCCAGGGCGGGGGCCACCAAGGTGGAGCCCGCGGTGGCGAAGTAACGGATCGACAGGCTGCCGGTGCATCCGGCGCGCAGGTCGGAGAGGGCGGTCTCCGCCCGGGCCACCGCCGAGCCGATCAGGGCCGCGTGTTCGGCGAGGAGCAGGCCGGCGGCGGTGGGCCGCACCCCGCGGCCGACACGTTCGAGCAGGGGGGTGCCGGCCTGTTTCTCCAGCGCGGCCACCTGCTGACTGACGGCGGACGGCGTGTAGCCGAGGTGAGCGGCGGCGGCGGTGACCGTACCGCTGGTGACCACGGCGCGCAGGACCTGCAGTCGCTTCACATCAAGCATGTAGCAGAGCTTAACGAACATGGTAGAAGGGTTTGCTTGTTCTCAAAGTTCATCTGGTGCATCGTCGAGGCACGGCGTCGAACGGCCCGGCGGCCCGACCACCGGGCCGAGCGTCGGGCCGCATAGGGACCGGATGGAGGAGGGCATCGTGACCGGCGGTACGGGAAGCCTGCGAAGTGGCTTACGAGTGGTGGTGCTCGCACTGCTGTGGGGCTCGACCTTCCTCTGGACCGAGGTGGCGTTGCGCGGGTTCTCCCCTCTCCAGGTCACGTTCATCCGCTGTGTCCTGGGCGCGCTCGTCCTCACCGCCGTCTGCTGCGCGACGGGTCGGGGCATGCCCCGGGGCGTCACCGTCTGGCGACACATCACCGTGGCGGCATTCTTCTGCAACGCGCTGCCGTTCGCGCTGTTCGGCTGGGGCCAGCAGACCGTCGACTCCGGCCTCGCCGGGGTCCTGAACGCCACGACCCCGCTGTGGTCGATCGTCCTGGGTCTCGCGCTCGGCTCGGAACGCGGACTCCGTCCGGCCCGTGCGGCGGGTCTCCTGCTCGGTTTCGCCGGCACCATCGTCCTCCTCGCCCCGTGGCAGGGGGGCGGGAGCATCGGCTGGGGTGCCCTCGCGATTCTCGGCGCGGCGGTCAGTTACGCCCTCGCGTTCACCTACATGGGTCGCACCCTGGTGGGCAAGGGCACCCCCACCATCTCGCTCTCCGCCGCGCAGCTCATCGCCGCGAGCGGACTGACCGCCGTCGTGATGCCGATCGGTGGCCTGGAGTCGATCGACCCCGGTCCGGTGGTCCTCGGCGCGGCCGTCGTGCTCGCCGTCCTCTGCACCGCGATCACCTTTCATCTGACCTACCGGATCATCAACGACGAAGGCGCCACCAACGCCGCGGCGGTCGGCTACCTGTTGCCCGTGGTCGCCGTTCTCCTCGGCGCGGTCGTCCTGGGCGAGAACCCGGGCATCCGGGGGGTGGTGGGCATGGTCGTGATCCTCGTGGGTGTCGGGATGACGCGCGGGAGCGGGCCGACGGCCGCGTCCGCCGCCCCGGCGGACGACGGAGCGGTGGGGGGTGCGTTCGCCGCCGCGAAACCGGCTGCCGGGGGCGGGATCGTCGAGGTCCCGGGGACCCGTCGCGCGACGTCGGGGAACGAGGGGTGACCCCGGGGCGACCTTCCGGGCGCGCCGATCGGGTGATGTGGGGTTCGTCTCGGTGGGAGCCGTTCGGGTGGGTCCCGGGTCCGGAGGTGCGGGAGGGCGGCCCGGGGG
>NZ_VKHS01000523.1 GCF_014141525.1 Streptomyces calidiresistens | reverse complement strand
GCGCCCGCCACCCCGCCGCCCACCCGCACGAAACCGACGGGGAGCCCGCACGGACCCGATGAGGAGGAAGGGCCCGCATGAGCCACCACCCCGAGGACGGAACGGCCCGCCGGGCGCCGGTCCGCGCCCCGCACCCGGCCGCGCCGGCCTCGCGACCCGACGCCGCGATCGTCGGCAGCGGACCCAACGGCCTCGCCGCCGCCGTCACCCTGGCCCGTGCCGGCCTGCGGGTCGTGGTCCACGAGGCCGCCGACACCCTCGGCGGCGGGCTGCGCGGCGCCGCCCTCTTCGACTCCGACATCAGCCACGACGTCTGCGCCGCCGTCCACCCCATGGCCGCCGCCTCCCGCTTCTTCCGCGAGTTCGACCCCGCCGCGCGCGGGGTGGTGATGGAGACGCCGGACATCTCCTACGCCCATCCCCTGGCCGACGGTCGCGCCGCCCTCGCCTTCCGCGACCTGGAGGCCACCTGCGAGGCTCTCGGACCGGTGGACGGCCGGCGCTGGCGTCGGCTGATGGAACCACTGCTCCGCCACAGCGATGCCGTGGTCGAGCTGCTGCTCTCCGGGCCCCGCCGACCGCCCGATCCCCGGGCCGTCGCGCTGCTGGCCTCCCGGGTTCCGGCGCACGGCGCCCCCGCCCCGCTGCGCCGGCTCCTGGGCGGGGGATTCCGGGGCGAGGAGGCCCCCGCCCTGCTGGCGGGGGTGGCCGCCCACGCCGTCGGGCCGCTGCCCTCGCTGCCCTCGGCGGCCGTGGCGATGCTCCTGGGCCACCTCGCGCACGGCGCGGGGTGGCCGCTGCCGCGTGGCGGCAGCCGGGTGCTGGCCGAGGCGATGATCGCGGACATCCGGGCGCACGGCGGGGAGTTCCGCACCGGACGGCGGATCACCGACCTCGACGAACTCGACGGCGCCCGGGTCGTGCTGCTGGACCTCGCCCCGGCCGGGCTGCTGGAGGTCGCCGGGGACCGTCTCCCCGCCCGGTACGCCCGTGCCCTGCGTCGCTACCGCCACGGACCGGCAGCCGGCAAGGCCGACTTCCTGGTCTCCGAGCCGATCCCCTGGGCCCACCCGGAGGTGGGCCGGGCCGGCACGGTGCACCTGGGCGGGACGATGGAGCGGATCCACCGTCAGGAGACCGCCAACGCGCGCGGGGTGGCCGGGGAGGAACCGTTCGTCCTGGTGGTGGACCCGGCCGTGGCCGATCCGGGGCGCGCGCGCCCCGGGCGGCGCCCGGTGTGGGCGTACGCCCATCTGCCGGCGGGCGACCGGCGCGACCCCGTGCGCCTGATCCGGGAGCGGATCGAGGAGTACGCGCCCGGTTTCCGGGACACGATCCTGGCCGAGCGCGGTGTGTCCGGCGCGCAGTACGAGGCGTACAACCCGAACTACGTGGGCGGGGACATCGGGACGGGCGCGATGACGCTGCGACAGAGTCTGCTGCGGCCGGTCGCCCGACTCGACCCGTACCGCACGCCCCTGCCGGGGGTGTACCTGTGCTCGGCGGCCACGCCGCCCGGCCCGAGCGTGCACGGCATGTGCGGGTACCTGGCGGCCCGTTCGGCGCTGCGACGCGAGTTCGGGCTGGCGGTTCCGCACCTCGGGCCCACCGGGCGCGGTGCCGCCGGCGGGTCGTCGGAGCCGGCCCCGCCGGCCGGCGCGGACATCGCGGGGCCCCCGTGAAGACGGGGGGGGAAGGGTCCCGGGGAGCCCGGGAGAAGCGGTCGGGAAGGAGCGGGGGATGTGGTGAACGGCGTGGACCGGACCGGCGCCCTCCCGCCCGGGGTGCGCGTGGAGGTGGAGCACCGGGGTCCCGGCCCCCCGGACGGGGAGATCGCGGTGGTGCGCCTGCTGGCCCGACTGCCCGCTTCCTGGCGGTACGCCCACCGGGTCGCGCCCGCCCGGGTGGAGTTGTGGATCGAGGGGCCGGACGCGACGCCCGGGCGGGTCCGGGACGCGGTGGCCGCCGCGCTGGACGATCCCGCGCTGGCGGCATGGCACGGACCGGCGTCCGACGGCTCTCCGGGCGCCGGCGGGCCGGGTCCGGAGGGGTGAGGTCCGGGTCCCCGGGTCATGGCGGTGCGGGGTGGGGTGCGGCGGGGAGCCGGCGGCACCGGGAGACGGGGCGGGGTCACCGCCGCTCAGATCCAGCCGCGCTCGCGGGCCAACAGCGCGGCGTGGGCGCGGTTCTCGGCACCGAGCAGGTGCATCAACTCGGCGATGTGCCGCCGGTAGGTGCGCAGGGACACCCCGACCTGCCGGGCGCCGGTCTCGTCCTTGGCCACCGTGCACATGCAGCGCAGCACCTCCCGTTGGGTCCCGGAGAGATCGACGGGGTCGCCGTGCGGGTCGTCCGCGGCGCCGGGAAAGTCCTCGGCCGCGTCCCACAACCGTTCGAAGAGCGTGATGATGTTGTCCACCAGCCCGCTTTCCCGCGCGCACAGCGCACCGCGGGAGGTGTCCCCGGGGTCGACCGGGACCAGGGCGGTGTGCCGGTCGTAGACGAGGATCAGTTCCGAGAAGTCCTCGGCGACCCGGATGCGGGCTCCGGCGGAGACGAGCTCGCGCAGGTAGCCGGCGGTGGTGGGGTCCTCCACGGCGGTGCGCCGCACCAGGTTGCGGATCTGCACGCCACGTCGCAGGCACCGCATGTCCAACGGCCGGGCGTGTGCGATGTTCTCGGGGCTGAGGGCGTCGTACGGTTCGGCGGCCAGCACCTCGGTGCGGGCGAAGAAGGCCAGGTCGTCGATACGGCTGCGGACCGTCTTCAGGTCCTCGATGCGTTCGATGCCGGGAGCCGGCCCGGTCGGGTCGTCGGTGGGGCGGTCGCGGGCCAGGGAATCGAGGATCGACCGGGTCCGGGTGAGATCGCGCATCTCCCGGTGCAGGACCTCCAGCCGGTCCTCGGCGAGCCGGGGGACGGCGCTCTCCGGGTCGGCGGCCGCGGCGTGCTGGTCGTCGCCCTCCACCAGGCGGAGTCGCCGCAGGCGCTCCAGGGAGCGACGGGTCGTCCCGGGGTCGGCCCGCAGCAGGATGTGCAGGTCGTCGACGGCGGTGTGGGGGTTGCGCAACAGGTGTCGGTAGATCTCCTCTTCCAGGGCGGAGAGACCGAGGACCGCCATCACGTGTGACCCCAACGCCAACTCCCCTGCCAGGTCGATCGGTTGTGGTGAGTGACCGTCGGAAAATCCTGTGGGGAAGCTTAGGTCAGAGTTATGGCTCTGTGTAGTTCCGATGGGGGAGATTCGTTCGTCGCGTGCCCGTTGGTGCCGCTGCGACGGAGAGCACCGGGGTGGGTGGAGCCCACCCCGGACCCCGTCCCCGGCGATGGGGGGGGGACGGCACCGGGGAGCCACCCCGGAACGGGACATCGAGGAGGGGGACGCCCCCGGCGGACGAGGCGGTTCCCGCTGCGGGACCCGACGCGGTCCCGGGCCCGGGGGCCGGACACGGCGGGCCCGGTGCCGCCGGAGGGGGAGGAGGCGCGGCACCCGGTGGGGGTCAGGCGCGACCCATGGCCCGGGTGAGGGCGATCTCGATGACGACGCGATCGGGGTTCGGCTTCGGCTGCCGCTGGTACCGCTCCGCGTAGCGGGCCACCGCGTCGGCCACCGCCGTCGGGTCCTCGTTGATCGTGGCCACGCCCTCCAGGGTCGCCCATCGCGCACGGGCCACCTGGCAGACGGCCGCCCGGGCACCCGCGGGTCCGGCTGCCCGTACGTGGGCGACCTTGCGACTGTGCCGGTTGGTGATCACCCGGGCCAGGCCGGCCCCCGGGTCGTAGGTGGCGCCGACCGCCACCACGTGGGGAGTCCCGTCGACGCGCACCGTGGTGAGAGTGCACAGGTGGTACTCCCGCCAGAACTCCAGATAGGCGGGCTCGGGATTGCGCGGATCGACGGCCATGCCCGGAAGCGTATCGGGGCGTTTCGCGTGCTCGATCCTCAGGTGAGGTCGGTGGTGTCGAGGTCGAAGCCGAAGGGGGTGGGGAGGGTGAGGGG
>NZ_VKHS01000522.1 GCF_014141525.1 Streptomyces calidiresistens | reverse complement strand
GAGGCACCGGGGTGTCGGGGGGGCGGACGATCCGTTCCGTTCACTCACCCGTCGGGTTGGCGATCCAACCGGTCATCGGTGCGCGATGCCGGTCACCGACGCGCGAAAGGGCCCCGGGGTTGCATTCCGATCCGACTGCGGTTGGGCGGCGATTCGGACCCGATCGCGTCCCGGCCCCGCACCCGGACGGGACCGGTCCGGTAAGTCCGTGACGCTCCCTCATGACCGATTCGCGACGGGCCGGGAGACGCCCCCCGGGGGAGCCCCGGGGAGCGATTCCGGAAAACGACCGCGGAAAGCGGAGAAAGTCACCCGCACCCCCCATCCGGGACGCCCCGGCGGCTCCCGGCCTCCCACCGGAGCCCCGGGTGACCCTCCGATACCCGGCGTCGCCGCAGGTCAAAGCCGGGGTGAGGGTGATCGTCCGGTCACGGGCGGTCCCCACCGCGCCCGGTCGGGGCAGTGTGCCCGATGTGCCGGACCGGTCATTCTCGCGCGGGGAACCGGGGGATCCGCTCGAAGACACGCCGGTTTGCCCCCTAGGATTCGGGCGAGGGCATATCCGGGTGTGTTCCGGCCGGACGCACCCCGACAGGTACCCCGTACGACTCACCCGTCTGATTCGACAGGAACCCCATGAGCGAGACTTCCTCCCCCTTCGGCTTCGATCTCGTGCGGCGTGGCTACGACAAGGGTCAGGTGGACGACCGGATCGCCAAGCTGGTCGCCGACCGGGACAGCGCGCTGGCCCGCATCACCTCCCTGGAGAAGCGCATCGAGGAGCTGCACCTCGAGACGCAGAACGCCCAGGCCCAGATCTCCGACTCCGAGCCCTCCTACGCGGGGCTGGGTGCCCGCGTGGAGAAGATCCTCCGCCTCGCCGAGGAGGAGGCCAAGGACCTGCGCGAGGAGGCCCGTCGCGCCGCCGAGGCCCAGCGCGAGCTGGCCGAGAAGCAGGCCCAGCAGGTGCGCAACGACGCCGAGGCCTTCGCCGTGGACCGCAAGGCCAAGGCCGAGGACGAGGGCGCCCGGATCGTCGAGAAGGCCAAGAGCGACGCCGCCGCGACCCGGGCCGACGCCGACAAGGCCGCCCAGGCCAAGCGGGAGGAGGCGGACGCCCTCTTCGAGGACACCCGCGCCAAGGCCGCCCAGGCCGCCGCCGACTTCGAGACCAACCTGGCCAAGCGTCGGGAGCAGTCCGAGCGGGACCTGGCCGCCCGTCAGGCCAAGGCCGAGAAGCGGCTCGCGGAGATCGAGCACCGCGCCGAGCAGCTGCGCCTGGAGGCCGAGAAGCTGCGCACCGACGCCGAGCGCCGCGCCCGCCAGACGGTGGAGACCGCCCAGCGCCAGGCCGAGGACATCGTCGCCGACGCCAACGCCAAGGCCGACCGCGTCCGCAGCGAGTCCGAGCGCGAACTGGCGGCGCTGACCAACCGCCGCGACAGCATCAACGCCCAGCTGACCAACGTCCGCGAGATGCTGGCCACGCTGACCGGTGCCCAGGTGGCCGCCGCCGCCCTCGGCGACACCGACGACGACAACGAGGGTCTGAGCAAGGGCGTTCCCGCCCAGCAGTCCCGCTGACCCGGTACCGGTCCGGCCCGCCGTTTCCGTTCCCCCGGACGACGGACCGGCCCGGCGACATCCCGGTCCCGGCGCCCCGTGCCCCCGCACGGGGCGCCGTGCCGTTCCGGGGCCGGCTCGACCGGCCCGCCCGGCCCGGACCGGCTCCCCGAGGGATCCGAGCACCCGTCACCACCACCGGTCGCGACGGACGGTGGGGGGGGTCGCTCACCTCCCCGTGCCGGGCCGCTGTCCTCGGAGGGGTCCGGGGGACGCCCCGGAATCGACAGGGGGCGCCCCGGTGTCCGGCTCCACCTCGCCGGAGCGGGGTTCCCGGTCGCAGCCCCCGGACGGCCGGGGAACGAGCGGTCGCGAGGTGCTCCGCACGCGCCCGGCCACCTGCCGTGGACATCACCGCTGCGTAGGCTTTCCACCATGCCCATCACGCTGCCGGCCGTTCTGCGTCACGACCGGATGATGCAGGTCGTCGCGGTGCTGTTCCTCCTGGACACCGCGGTCATGGTGGTCGGCATGCCCTACGCCGAACCGCTGTGGGTGACGCTGCTGGGCCGCCTGCTGGTGCTCACGGGCTGCGTGACCCTGGCCTTCCGTGAACGCGGGCCGGTGCCGGTGGCCGTCGTGGTGCTGCTGCTCACGGCCCTGTACTACCCGCTGGGCGAGCAGGACGGCGCCCTGATGATGGTGCTCTACGCCCTCGCCCTTCACCACCTCGCCGTCGCGGGCCGGCTGATCGCCGCCGGCGTCCTCGCCGGCGTGACCCTCCTGGCCATCGCCTACGCCGAGGCCGTCACCCGGGCGCACGGCGGGGGCAACGTCGACGACATGGCGTTCCTCCTGATCATCGGCTGGTTCGTCGGGGTGATCGCCTTCGGCCACGCCACGCGGGTGCGCCAGGACTATCTTCAGGAGGCGCGCCGACGCGCGCTGGCCGCGGAACGGGAACGGGACGCCCGCGCCCAGCAGGTCGCCACCGCCGAACGGCTGCGCATCGCCCGCGAACTCCACGATGTGCTCGGCCACAACATCTCGCTCATCCACGTGCAGACCGCCGCCGCCCTGCACCGCGGCGCCAAACGCCCGGGCGAGACCGCCGAACTGGTCCGGGCCCTGGAGTCGGCCCGCGACATCAGCCGCGAGGCGCTGCGCGAACTGCGCGCCACCCTCGGCGTCCTGCGCCAGGTGGACGAGGCCGCGCCCACCGCCCCGACCGCCGGGCTGGACCGCCTCCCCGAACTCGTCGACCGTGCCCGTGCCACCGGTCTGGACGTCCGCCTCGTCACCGAGGGAGAACCCGTGGCGCTCTCCCCCGGTGTCTCCCTGGCCGCCTATCGCATCGTCCAGGAATCCCTGACCAACGTCACCCGTCATTCCGGCGCCGACACCGCGCGGGTCACCGTCACCCACACCCCCGATCTCCTGCGCCTGACCATCGAGGACAACGGCACCGGTGACCCCGGGGAGACCACCGGCAGCGGCATCGCCGGGATGACGGAACGGGCCCGTGCCCTCGGCGGCGTCCTCACCGCCCGGACCACCGGGACCGGCTTCCGGGTGACCGCCGAACTGCCGTTGACCTGACGGGCCCCGCGTCGGAACGGCGGGACCCCGCTCGGCTCGGCTCGTCACGGAGGGTGGGGGGAGGATTCTAGGCTGGGGGCATGGTGGAGGACGGACGGCGAATTCGGGTGGTGCTGGCGGATGACCAGCAACTGGTGCGGGCGGGGTTCCGATCGATCCTCGATGACGAGGAGGACATCGAGGTCGTCGGGGAGGCGGGGGACGGCACGGCGGCGGTGCGGCTGGCGCGGGAGCTGCGGCCCGACGTGGTGCTGATGGACATCCGGATGCCCGGGTTGGACGGGCTCGCGGCCACCGAACGGATCGCGGCGGACGAGCGGCTCGACGGGGTACGGGTCGTCATCCTGACCACCTTCGACGTGGACGACTACGTCTACGGCGCGTTGCGGGCCGGGGCCTCGGGCTTCCTGGTGAAGGACACCGATCCCGAGGAGTTGCTGCACGGGATCAGGGTCTGCGCGCGGGGGGACGCCCTGATCGCTCCGGCGATCACCCGGCGGCTGATCTCGGAGTTCGCCGGGCGGGCCAAACGGCCCGAGCCCGGTGCCCGGTTGAACGCGCTGACCGAGCGGGAGCGGGAGGTCATGGAGCTGGTCGGGACGGGGCTGACCAACGACGAGATCGCCCGGCGGCTGGTGCTGAGCCCGGCCACCGCGAAGACGCACGTCAGCCGCATCATGACCAAGCTCGGGGTCAGGGACCGCGCCCAGCTGGTGATCCTGGCCTACGAGACGGGACGCCAGGTGTTGACGAGGTCCTCCTGCTCGGCGTCGGGCGACCGCACCAACAGGCCGGTCCGCAGGAAGTCGCCGTCGGACACCTCGGGGCCGTCGCCCTGCA
>NZ_VKHS01000521.1 GCF_014141525.1 Streptomyces calidiresistens | reverse complement strand
GGTGGAGGCGGTCGCGGGTCGGGAGGCGGGGCTGCGAGCCCCGTTCCTGGCGACGGCGGCGCTCTCGCTGCCGCTGCTGTGGTACCTGGGGCGCCGGCTCTCACCGGCGATCATCCGGGAGGCCGAGGAGAACGCCGGGGACGGCGGGAACGGCGGGAACGGCGGGAACGGCGGGAACGGCGGGAACAACGCCGCCGCGGCCGGCGGCGGGGCGCCCCGGTGAGGGGGCCCGCTCCCCGGGGTGTCCGAACGGGGCCCGCCGACGGTCAGTCGGCCGCCTTTGCCCGGGCCCGGGCCCTCTCCCACTCCTCCGCGCTCAGGGCCTCGCCCGCCGCGAGGACCCGTGTGCGCAGCTCGGGCGCGGTGGTCCGGGAGCGGAACAGGAAGGCCACCGTGACCTCGTGGTCCGGCCGGTACGCGATCTCCACCGGGTCCCCGGCGCGGACCTCGCCCGGCTCCAGCACGCGCAGGTAGGCGCCCGGCGCGGCGTCCTCGGTGAACCGCTTCACCCAGCCCCGCTCGCCGAGCCACTCGGCGAAGGTGCGGCAGGGGATACGGGCGCAGGAGACCTCCAGCAGGACTCCGCCGATCCGCCAGCGCTCGCCGATGCGCGCGCCGCTCACGTCGATGCCCGCGGTGGTGAGGTTCTCCCCGAAGGAGCCGTCGGCCAGGGGTCGGCCCAGGACGGCCTCCCAGCGGTCGAGGTCCTCCCGGGCGAAGGCGTAGACGGCCTGATCCGGCCCGCCGTGGTGGCGCCGGTCGCCCACGAAGTCACCGACCAGTCCGGAATCCCCGCCCGTGCCCCGTCCGGGGGGCGGGGTCACCCGCACCGGACCGGAGACGGGACGCTTGGCGATCCCGGTCAGGCCGCTCTCGGCGGAGGTGTAGTCGACGGCCATCGCGCGGGCGGTGTTCACCGACAGCACCCGGGGGCCCGGCGGCGGGGCGGGGGAAGCGGACATGGGCTCACCCTAGGGGAGCCGGGGGAGAGCCGTCACCGGGATATCACCGGGCCCGGCGGGGGCGCGGGACCGCGCCCTGGCACACGTCGGCCCCGGTCCGACGGTGTCGGCCGGGGCCAGGGGTGGCGTTGGGAGCCGCGGACGGGGGACGAAGCGGGAGCGCGGTGGGGAGGCCGGCGCGTCGCCCGGCGGGTGGGGGCCGCGACGCCGGGGCGACCTTCACGTCACCTCCACGCGTCGTGCGTGTCTCCCGCACAGGGGGATGGAGCACCGCAGACCGCCGGATACCCGCCCGACGCGCTGTCGGGAAGGTGTCCGACGGCCTGCCGACACGCCACACACCGCTCCGGTCACGTGCCCCGCGGGCCACGCGACCGGGCGCTCCGGAATCCCTCCGGTTCTCGGCCCCGTCGGGCGGTCACTGCTCCGTGAGCAACCCCCTGCGCAGCTTGCCCAATGTGCGGGCCAGCAGTCGGGAGACGTGCATCTGCGATATCCCCAGCTCCTCGCCGATCTCCGACTGGGTCATGTTGCCCACGAACCGCAGGGAGAGGATCTGCCGGTCACGGGGCGAGAGCTCCGCGATCAGCGGCTTGAGGGACTCGACGTACTCGATGCCCTCCAGGCCGTGGTCCTCGTAGCCGATGCGGTCGGCGAGGGTGCCCTCGGAGTCGTCCTCCTCCGGTTGGGCGTCCAGGGAGCTGGCGGTGTAGGCGTTGGAGGCCGCCATGCCCTCCAGCACCTCCTCCTTGTCGATCTGCAGGCGCTCGGCCAGCTCGGCGACGGTGGGGGCCCGGTCCAGCTTCTGCGACAGCTCGTCGGTGGCCTTGGCCAGGTCGAGCCGCAGCTCCTGGAGGCGGCGCGGGACGCGCACGGACCAGGAGGTGTCGCGGAAGAACCGCTTGATCTCGCCGACGATGGTCGGCATGGCGAAGGTGGGGAACTCCACCCCGCGTTCGCAGTCGAAGCGGTCGATGGCCTTGATGAGGCCGATCGTGCCGACCTGGACGATGTCCTCCATCGGCTCGCTGCGGGTGCGGAAGCGCGAGGCGGCGAACTTGACCAGGGCGAGGTTCAGCTCGACCAGGGTGTTGCGGACGTAGGAGTACTCGTGGGTGCCCTCCTCCAGGGTGCGCAGCCGCTGGAAGAGCGACTTCGACAGGACCCGGGCGTCCCAGGGCTCGACCTCCTCGAAGGAGGATATGGCCGAGATCTGCTCCTTGATGGCCTCCATGGACGGGGGCGGGGGAGGGGTGTCCGCCGCCGGGCCCTCGGCCCGATCGAGAAGCTCGGTCGGGGAGTCCGCCGGGGAGTCCACCGGAAGGGTGTGGGTGATCTGCCGAATCTGCGTCTGGTCGACGTCGGGGGCGGGTGACATGGTGTCGTCCTCCGTAGGGTTCTTCGGCGTGTGGCGGCCGATGCCGTGCTGTGGTGCGGTGTGCGTGCCTCCATGGGCCGGCGCATTCGGGTCTCTTCTGCCCCCACCCTTACCGGGGATGCATGTCGGGAGGCAAATTCTTTATATCCGTGTTGTCCGTTTTTGCCGGTGCCGGTCGGCTGTTCGGGGGTGGACTCTGGGGATAAGGTGCGAACCTATCGGTAGGGTCCGGTTCCATTTCGGACCCCCGAGTGATGATGGTGGACCTTGAAGGGGTGTGCATGGATCGCGTGACGTCGGGGAGTGCCCACCGGCCACAGTTCGGGGTTGAGGTGCACCGGCGCGAGTCGGGCGCGGTGGTCACGCCGCGCGGTGAGTTGGATCACCATTCGGTCGATCTGCTGAAGGAGGCGATCGACTCGTGCATCTCCGAGAGTCGTTATCCTATCGTGATCGACTGCGCGGGGCTCGGTTTCTGCGACTCCACGGGGCTGAACACCCTTCTGGCGGCGCGCATGGAGATCGAGGAGGCCGGTGGCGAGGTGCACCTCGCGGCCATGTCGCCCGCCGTCTCCCGGGTGTTCGAGATCACCGGTGCGGACGCCGTCTTCCCCATGCACGAGACCCTCGAAGCGGCGTTGGCCGCCATCGAGGCCGGCTGAGGGATTCACCCGGCGTGGTCATCGCGAAGAATCCCCACGGGGTGTCCGAGGCGCGGGACCCCGTGCTCCGGGCTGCCCGGCCGCAGGGCCACCCCGTGACATCGCCCCGTCGGGCCGCCGCGTCCTGCGGATCACCGCAACCGCTTTCCACCCCCCGCCGGAACGACGACCGGCGCCTTCGCTCCCGGCGTAGCGCGGGTCACACGATTCACCCCGATCGGTGGGTGTCGTTCCGGGAACCCCGGGCAGGAGACCCGTCACACCGGACCGGAACGGAGAGTCCGGCGCGGAGGGGGGACCGGGTGGACAGGTCGTCCCGGCCGCGAACACCGCGATGGACGAAAGCGACGAGAAACCGATGGCGCGACGTACCACGGCACGCCGCACGGATCCCCCAGTGGGGCACCGCGCGTCCGGAGCGGCAATCACCGAAACGGCGACGAGGCGAGGGGAGGCGCGGATGAGCACGGCCCGGCCGTTCACTCACAGCGACCCCGGGCCCCAGCCGGACGTTCGGCGGCTGTCCCTGGCCGGAGCTCCCGGACCCGTGGTCCGGGCCCGCGACTTCGCCCGGGAGTCCCTGCAGGACTGGGGTTGGATCCCGCCGCGCGACGAGGAGGGGAGGGCGTCCACCGAGGACGTGCTGCTCGTCGTGTCGGAGCTGGTCACCAACGCCTGTCTGCACGGCGGCGGCCCACAGACCATGAGCCTGACCCGGGGCACCGACCTGGTGCGCATCGAGGTCACCGATCTGGGGGACGGCATGCCGGCGCCCCGGACCGGACGGGTTCCGGGACGTCCGGGGGGGCACGGCATGTTCATTGTGGAGAGGCTGTCCGTCGACTGGGGCATCCTGCGCGACGGCACCCTGCCCGGCAAGACGGTCTGGGCGGAGATGGCCGTACCCAAGTCCCTGGACTGAGCGGGCCCGGCGACCCCTCGGCCCGACGGACACGGACCCGGCGTGGAGGAGAGCGCCGGGACCGTGCGCCCGACCCCGGACCTGTCGCTTTTAAAC
>NZ_VKHS01000520.1 GCF_014141525.1 Streptomyces calidiresistens | reverse complement strand
GGATCCGGGGCCCCGGGGGCGGGCCGGGGTGTGCCGGAACCGGCCGGTCGCGGCGCGAGCGCGGCACGGTTCCGCGGAAGGGAGTGGTGGAGGATGCCGGAGCGGTCATGGCGGGGTCCGGTCCCGGCCCGGCCGGACGCGATCGTGGTGGGAGCCGGGGTGGCGGGGCTGGTCTGCGCGGCGGATCTGACGGCCGCCGGGCTCGAGGTGCTGGTGCTGGAGGCGTCGGACGACGTGGGCGGCAGGATGCGCACCGATCGGCGGGACGGTTTCCTGCTGGATCGCGGTTTCCAGGTCTTCAACACCGGATATCCGCAGGTCCGCCGGCGGATGGGGTTCGGCGGACCCCGGATGTACCCCTTCACCCCGGGTGTGCTGCTGGCCACCGGGCGGGGACATCTGCGCTTCGGCGCGCCGATCCCCCGTCCGTCGGCGACGGCGACCTTCCTGCGCGGCGGCCTGGGCCCGTGGGGGGACGTGCCGGCCCTGGGGCTGCTGAGCGCCCGGGACGCGCTGGCCCCGGCGTCGGTGATCAAGGCCGGGCCGGACATCCCGGTGCGGCGGGCGCTGGCCGAGGCGGGTATCTCGGACGCGCTGGTGGAGCGGTTCTTCCGGCCCTTCCTGTCCGGTGTCTTCCTGGAGCCGGACCTGGCGACCTCCGCCCGGGTCTTCCACCTGGTCTGGCGGAGCATGCTGCGCGGTTCGCTGTGCCTGCCCGCCGGGGGCATCGGGGCGGTACCCCGGTGGTTGGCGGCGGGGCTGCCGGAGGGCACGGTGCGCACCGGGTGTCCGGTGCGGGAGGTGACGGACGAGGGGGTGCTCACGGAGGAGGGCGCCGAGATCGGCGCCCGGATCGTCGTGGTGGCCGCGGACGGCCCGGCCGCCGCCCGGCTGGTGCCGGGCGTGTCGGCGCCCCGGACCCGCACGGTGACCACCTACTACCACGCGGCCGAGCGGTCCCCCCTGACCGAGCCCACGCTCCTGCTGGACTCCGCACGGCACCGGTTCCTCAATTCCTGTGTGCTCAGCGAGGTGGCGCCCGACTGCGCGCCGCGCGGGGTCGCGTTGATCTCGACCTCCGTGCTCGGGGAGGATCGGCCGGGCCGGGAGGCCGGGGTCCGGGCGGCGGTGGGCGACGCGTACGGGGTGGACCCCTCGGCGTGGGAGGCGGTGCACGCCGTGACGGTGCGCGGGGCGCTGCCGGCGATGGAGCCGCCGCAGCCGCTCGGTCGGACGACGCGGGTCTCGGCGCGCAGGTACGTGTGCGGCGACCACCGGGCGACGGGGTCGGTGCAGGGCGCGATGGCGTCGGGGGCGCGGGCCGCCCGCGAGGTGCTGGTGGACCTGGCCCGGGCGGCGGGGCTGCTGCCCGCACGGCGCTGAGGCGCCGCGCGGGGGCCGGGGCACCGGCGTCGCCGGTGCCCCGGGATCGGGTCCGCCCGGGGTTGCCGGGCCGGGCGGACGGGTGTTCTCAGGAGACCGTGAGGACGATCTTCCCGCGGGTACGGCCGGCGGCGCTGCGCCGCCACGCCTCGGCGGCCGAGGAGAGCGGGAGGGTGTGCTCGATCGGCACCGTGAGACGGTCCTCCGCGGCGAGGCGGGCCAGTTCGGTGAGGTCCTCCGCGTCCGGGCGCACCCACAGGTACGCACCACCGACCTCCGCGACGCCCGGGTCGGCGATGGAGACGATCCGGGCGCTGTCGTGCACCAGGGAGGCGGAGACGGCGCGGGTGTCCTCCCCGACGAAGTCGAGGGCGGCGTCCACCCCACGCGGCGCGAGGGCGCGCACCCGCTCCTCCAGCTGCTCGCCGTACTCCACGGGTTCGGCCCCCAGGCCGCGCAGGAAGTCGTGGTTGCGAGGGCTCGCGGTGCCGATGACCCGGGCCCCGCGCAGGACGGCGAGCTGGGTGCCGAGCGAGCCGACGCCCCCGGCGGCGGCGTGCACCAGCACGGTGTCGCCGGAGCCCACCCGGGCACGGCGCAGCGCCTGGAGCGCGGTGAGTCCGGCCAGGGGCAGACCGGCGGCCTCGGCCCAGCCCAGGGAGGGGGGCTTGTGCGCGAGGAGCCGGACGTGGGCGGAGACGAGTTCGGCGTAGGTGCCGGCCTGGGTCCAGTCCTTGCGCAGATAGCCGAGAACCTCGTCACCGGGTTCGAACTCGCGAACGTCGAGGCCGACGCTCTCCACGACGCCGGAGACGTCCCAGCCGGGCACGAGGGGGAAACGGACCTCCATCAGGGCGTCGAGCGCCCCGGCGCCGATCTTCCAGTCCACGGGATTCACGCCGGCGGCGCGGACCCGGATCAGGACCTCACCGGGGGCGACCCGGGGATCCGGCAGTTCCTCCTCCCGCAGTTCGTCGGGTCCTCCGTATCGGTGCAGCACGATGGCTCTCATAGTCGGTGCAGTGCCCCGGATGGGAGCCGGTATTCCCCCGGCGCGCCGACCGGGGCGTCCGTCACCCGTTCCGCCGCACCGGGTCGCGCCCTCCGGCGGTGCGGCCCGGCGCGGCGCGGTGTCCGCGGGCCCTCAGGAGGGTGGCCGGGTGCCTCCGGGCGCCGTGCCGGCGTCGGGGCGCCCGGCGGGGGCGGGAACGGCGTCCCCGCGGGTCTCCCCGCCGTCCCGGTCCCTCTCCCCCGGTGCTCCTTCTTCCTCCTCGGGTCCCCCCGAGGTCTCCGGTCCCCCCGGTTCCCCCGGCTCGGCGTCGCCCATCGGGTCCACCGCCGCGGCCTCGGCCGGGGCGAGGAGGTCGGCGTCCGTCCCGATCGGGGCGAGGGCGCTGGGCAGCGGGGGGTGCGGCACGTTGCGCACCCAGTCCTCGACGGTGGCCTCCATGCCGACGTCGCGCTGGGCCCGCTCCGAGAGGTACCAGCGGTGTTCGAGCAGCTCGTGGTAGATCTGCGGGGTGTCCATGCGCTCCCGCAGGTCGCGCGGAACGGCCCGGACGGCGGGGCGGAAGACGTCGCGCACCCACCGGTGGGCCAGCACCTCGGGGCGGGCCCCCAGGGGGTCACCGGGCGCGTAGTCCTCCTGGGAGGCCATCCAGGTCTCCAGGTCGTTGAGCAGGCTCCGGGCCTGGTTCTCCTCGGCGTCGAGGCCGGTGAGGCGCAGCAGTTGGCGCTGGTGGTGGCCGGCGTCCACGACCTTGGGCAGGAAGGTGACGGTGTCCCCGTCCGGGGAGCGTTGGATCTGCATCTCGGCGACGTCGAAGCCGAGGTCGTTGAGGCGGCGGACCCGCCGGTCGATGTAGTGCCGCTTGGCCCGCGGGTAGACCGAGGTGCGGGTCAGCTCGTGCCACAGTTCGCCGTAGCGCTCGACGATGGCCTCGCCGAAGGGGATGGGGTCGATGGAGGGGTGCAGGGAGCCGCCCGCCTCCAGGTCGAGGAGTTCGCCGGAGATGTTGACCCGCGCGACCTCGAGGTCGTACTCGCGCTGGCCCCGGGTGAGCTGCGGCTGGATCTGACCCGTCTCGGCGTCCACCAGGTAGGCGGCGTAGGCACCGGCGTCCCGGCGGAAGAGGGTGTTGGACAGGGAGCAGTCGCCCCAGGCGAAGCCGTTGAGGTGCAGGCGCACCAGCAGCACCGCCAGGGCGTCGAGGAGGCGGCGGACGGTGTCGGGGCGCATGGTGGTCTCGAACATCGCCCGGTAGGGCAGGGAGCCCTTCAACTGCCGGGTGATGAGGACCGGTTCGAGTGGTTCGCCCTCCCGGGTGGCGCGGCCGGTGACGACCGCGACGGGGTCGACGGAGGGCACGGCGAGCCGGTCGAGGTCGCGCAGCAGGCCGTACTCCCGGATCGCCGCCCACTCCCCCACCTCCTTGACGGCGAAGACCTCCCCGCCGGCGCGCGCGAAGCGCACGACGTGGCGCGAGATGCCCCGGGGCAGGGCCACCAGGTGTTCCTCGGGCCAGTCGACGAGCGGCACGTCCCAGGGCAGGTCCAACAGGGTCGCCGGGTGCTCGGGATCGGTGGCGGTGATGCGCAGGTCCATGCCATCAGTGTGCGCCGGCCGGGGAGGGGGCCGGCACTTTCTCT